>DATESK010000061.1:0-7499 GCA_035270865.1 Clostridia bacterium
TCCGTGCCTTCTTCCATAATGGTGAGGTCGGCTGTGTAGTCAACATCAAACACATCATTGACGCCCAGTCTACGGATAGCGGCAACCATTTTGCCTTCGACATTTGTGCCGATAGGCATATTAAATTCTTCTCCTAAAGCAATACGGACTGAAGGAGCTGTGCCAACTATGACATATTTTGTGGGATCATTTACGGCATCAATGATATCTTGGGTATCATCTCTTTCGCTAAGCGCGCCAACTGGGCATACATTGATACATTGACCGCAACCCACGCAAGGTACTTCCGCCAAATCCTTCTCGAATGCTGAACCTATATGAGTATCAAATCCACGGGCGTTTGCGCCGATAACGGAAACTGACTGATATTCCTTGCAAGCTGCAACACAACGGCGACAAAGTATACACTTGTTATTATCACGGACAATATACGATGTTGATTTATCAAGCTCATAATATGCTTTCTCACCTTGATATTTATCTGTATCGCAACCGAGTTCGTATGACAGAGTTTGCAGTTCGCAATTCTTATTGCGTACACAGCTCAAACAATCCTTGTCATGGTCGGAAAGCAAAAGTTCAACAGTCGTTTTCCTTGATTCCAAAACTTTAGGAGTGTTGGTAAAAACTTCCATTCCATCTCTAACTGGGAAAACACATGAAGCAACAAGGCTTCTTGCTCCCTTGACTTCACAAACACAAACACGGCAAGCGCCGATTTTGTTGATGTCCTCAAGATAGCACAAGGTAGGGATTTTAATTCCTGCGATTTTTGCAGCTTGAAGTATGGTTGTGCCATCTTCAACTGTTACAGGGATATTATTAATTTTAAGGTTTACTTTACTCATTTTTCACCTCTATTTCTTCTCTATTGCAGTAAACTTGCAGGTATCAAAGCAAACTCCGCACTTTATGCACTTAGATTGGTCAATTATGTATTTAGATTTCAACTCGCCCGATATAGCATTCACAGGGCATTTTCTTGAACACGCCGAGCAGCCTACGCATGCGTCGGTGATTGTGTAGCGAACAAGACTCTTGCAAACACCTGCAGGACAGGTCTTGTCAACAATGTGCGCAAGATATTCGTTCTTAAAATAACGGAGGGTGCTCAAAACGGGGTTTGGAGCAGTTTGTCCCAGTCCGCATAATGAGTTTTCCTTTATGTAGTAGCAAAGTTTTTCCATATCGTCCAAATCTTGAAGCGTTGCTTTACCGCTGGTTATTTTTTCAAGGTATTCAAGCAAACGGCGGTTACCAATACGGCAAGGAGTGCACTTTCCGCAGCTTTCATCAACGGTGAATGTCAAGAAGAACTTGGCTATGTCTACCATACAGTTGTCCTCGTCCATAACAATCATTCCGCCTGAGCCCATCATTGAGCCGATAGAAATTAGATTGTCATAGTCGATTGGTATATCAAAGTGTTCTGCAGGAATACATCCACCTGAAGGGCCACCGGTTTGCGCCGCTTTGAATTTCTTTCCGTTTGGAACTCCACCGCCGATATCGTTAATAACTTCACGAAGAGTTGTGCCCATAGGAATTTCCACAAGTCCTGTATTTGTAATTTTTCCACCTAAAGCGAAAACTTTTGTACCTTTTGATTTCTCTGTGCCCATAGATGCAAACCAGTCCGCACCTTTCAAAATGATTTGAGCAATGTTAGCATAGGTTTCAACGTTATTGAGAAGTGTCGGCTTTCCAAACAAACCTTTGTTTGCAGGGAATGGCGGACGAGGTCTAGGCTCACCGCGCTTTCCTTCGATTGAAGTCATAAGTGCGGTTTCTTCTCCGCATACGAATGCGCCTGCGCCCAGTCTGATTTCAATATCAAAACTAAAGTCTGTTCCTAGTATGTTATTACCTAAAAGTCCGTATTCCTTAGCCTGCGCTATTGCAATCTTGCAACGCGAAACGGCAATAGGATATTCCGCTCTGACATATATGTAGCCTTTGTTAGAACCGATTGCATAGCCTGCAATTGCCATTGCTTCCAACACCGCATGAGGGTCGCCTTCAAGTACTGAACGGTCCATAAACGCGCCTGGATCGCCTTCATCGGCATTGACGCATACATATTTAATATCGCCTACTGCATCCTTTGTCAACTGCCATTTGCGACCGGTAGGGAATCCACCGCCACCGCGTCCGCGAAGTCCTGACTTTGAAATTGTGTCAACGACATCTTGCGGTGATAACTCGCCTTTAAGGCAATTTATCAATGCTTGATAACCGTCATACGCTATGTATTCATCAATGTTTTCAGGGTCTATAACACCACAGTTGCGCAATACAACACGGGTTTGCTTTTTATAAAAATTCGTGTCTGATAAAGCCTTAACCGCTCTTTCAGTTGCGTGGTCGTTATACAAAAGTCTTGTAACTAAGCGGCCTTTGATGAGGTGTTCCTCAACAATTTCAGTTACATCTGATGCTTTCATTCCGCTGTAAAACGCACCTTCAGGGTAAATTATGACAACAGGGCCAACAGCGCATAAACCAAAACATCCGGTCATGACAACCTGAACATCTTTGTCCAGTCCTTTTGCCTCAATTTGTTTTTTGAACTCAGCGAAGATATCTTGGCTTTTGTTTGAATGACAGCCTGTGCCTCCGCAAACGAGAATATGACTTCTAAACATAAACTCCTCCTAATTAAACATTTGTAATAAGAAATTCAGTTACCACATTGCCGTTGACAATATGACTTGCGATAATTTGCTTTGCTCTTTCCGCGTCAACATGGATATATGTAACTTTCTCTTGTCCAGGTACATAAACCTCAACAATAGGTTCAAGCTTGCACATTCCCAAGCAACCTGAACGGTTGACTTTGACATTTTTCAGCTTACGGGTTGCCACCTCATCAATAAGGGTGTTAAACACCGGTCTTGCGCCTGCGGAAATTCCGCAAGTAGCCATTCCAACAACAATACGGGTTTCGCCGTCGCTGTTGTTATCGCGGACAATGATTTGGGACTGCATTTTGTCCCTTATGGCCATAATGTCGGCAATAGATTTCATAGAATTGCTCCTCCATTAGTATTATTTATATTATCTTTAAGAAACTCTCGTATGGTTTGCAGAATTTCAGGTTCAGAAATAGAAATTCCGTTTAGCTGTGCTTTGAGTTCCCTTGTGTCAAAAATAAATTCTCTTTGTTCAACCTTGTAGACAAGTATATAATCAACATTTTCGCAGTCCGAAAGCAAAGTTGTCAAAGTGTCGGCTATATCACCTAAAGGCTCGCGGTCAATGCTGTCAATAAAGAAAACCGCTTCGGTTGTTGTTCCAACGCCCAGTTCCGATGTGATATTAAATCTTCCGCCCGTAACTTCAGCTGCTTCTTTGAAAAACGGAATTCCCATTCCTACTTTTCGTGTAGTTCTTGTAGTGGCAAACGGGTCTGTTACTCTTGCGAGAAACTCCCTGCTCATCCCCTTACCGTCATCGGAAATTCTTACCGTCAAAAATTCCCTTTCCGCCAAAACTTCAATCTTAACCGATTTAGCTTCGGCTTTAACTGAATTTTCAACTATATCTAATATATTAAGTGCGATTTCACGCATTTTTCACCCGTTTTATGTCTAAAAGTCATAACAACCTTGAACATTATACCACAATAAATAGAACCTGTTAACATTTTTGCAAATTTTGTTGTATTAATATTTATTATGTCAATAAAGAAAAAAATCAAACAATAACTAAAACTGCATTCAACTAATTGCTCACAAAATATCTTAAATACTAAACTGTTGTCAACTAATTTTTTTCCGCTTTTAACCAACGGAACAACGCAGATAATGTTTTTTCTTCAAGCATAACCGTGCTTCTTCCGTATATTTGCTCAAGTGAGTGCGCATCCGAATCCACAATCACACGGTACTTCTTTTCATAAGTTTCGATTTCTTCTTTTGTTGCTTTTGATGAAAGTTCAACGATATCAAACTCATCGGTAACCGTGCCCAAAATCTGCACCATACCATTGGCTTCACGGTCAATGTGCGCAGGAATTGCAACTCCGCCAAAACTTTCAACAAGGGGTTTGACCTCATATGAGTCGATAATTGCAGAAGTTAAAAGCAAATCTTCAACGCTTCCTACTATATTGTCGTCCTCATCAAAAACAAATTGCTCGCCGTAAAGGTCAGGCCGATTTTTTATGTGCAAAAAACATAGTTTTTCATAGAATTTTTTAAGATTTTCAAAAGTTTCAAAAAGACAAAGTATATGAATTTCTTCCGCAGTTTGAAGTTCCATTGCAGGCACAACAATAACACCAAATTTTTCGCCCGCACGCATTGCAACTTCAACATTCAAAATAGAATTGTGGTCGGCTATAGCTATCATATCTATGCTGTTTAATTTCGCCCAACCAACGATAGTGACCGGAGTCATATCTTTATCCGCACACGGTGAAAGTCCGCTGTGAATGTGGAAGTCGTACTTAATTTGCATTGAATGCCTTCATTACTGCTTGAAACACATCAAGCTTTGTCGTGATAATGTTTATATGCTGAATTTGAGCCTTCAAAACAAGTTCGTCACTTGGTACACAATTTTCACAAATAACAACGGCGGAAACATCCGCAAGAGATGCAACGGCGGCAACGTTGATATTTGTCATAACCGTGAACCACGCGCAATCTGCAGGGGCTTTGCCCATAACAAAACTTAAAAAGTCGCCGCAATAGCCCGTCACAATTTCACGGCATTCGTTTGCAACAACCACGCCTTTTCCATTCAGTTTTTCAATCAAATCACTCGTCTTCATTTTTCTCCATTCTTGGACAAATAGTATCTGGAGGTATCAATCCGTTGACTAAATCCTCGGCAAAAGCCCGACAACTTGGCGCACCGCACAAACCGCAGTCTGCAAGAGGAAGTTCTTTATGTATTTTTTCTATGGCGATAAGTTTGCTCATTGCCAAAGTTCTATCATTGTCAACCTTGTAAACCTCTTGGAAATCGGGAGCTTGCTCCCACTCATAGAAGTCTAAACCTTTACCGACATCAGCAAGGGTATTAAGTTTGTTCGGCAGTTTTTTTCTAAGTTCTCTAATTCTGGCTTTTGCGACAAAAGGATTTTCGATGTTTAGTACCCCGCCCACGCAACCGCTCGTACATGCATTTAGTTCGATAAATTCAATATCACGCAAGTTTGATGAACTTTCAATTCCGTTCAAAACATTGATAACATTTTCAATACCGTCCGCCGCAAGATACTTCCCTGCGCTGACTGCTCCTGCCTCTCCGCCGCTAGTCGCCCAATCAAGTCCGTTAGCACCCATTTTTGACAGCGGTTTGATTTCCGTCAAGTTATTCATCGCAGGCACTAGGCGTAAATATACATCGCTGATTGCCAAAACTCCTTCAACCAAAGGCTTTTTAACGCCAAAACCATTCTTTAGCGCAAAAACTTTAGCAGGACAAGGCGATATAAAAAACACACCTATGTCTTCCTTTTTGATACCTGCTCTTTCCGCGCGCTCGCGCGCTAGTTTCGCAGCAATATCGACAGGCGCAAGCAAATTTGTCAAGTGCGGAATTAAATTCTTATACTTAACATAAATCAATTCCAAAACAACGGGACAAGCGGTGCTGATAACAGGTTTTATTATTCGTTTTTGGTTTATCTCAATCTTTGTTACTTCGCTGACAAGCTCGGCACTTCTGCCAACTTCAAAAACATCATCAAATCCTATTGCAATAAGTCCGTTCAAAACCGTGTCAATATTGGTCAAATTATTAAATTGTCCATAGAGCGCAGGCGCGGGAATTGCAATTTTATATTTATAGTTATATATGGTATTAAAGGAATCATAACTTGCGAGTTTGGCATTATGCGGGCATAGGCGAACGCACTCGCCGCAACCTATGCAGCGCTCGTATAGCACCTTAGCCTTGCCATTTCTGACACGGATAGCTTCAGTTGGACATCTTTTCATACAAGTAACACAGCCCTTACATTTACTAGCGTCAAGCGTTACTGTATGTAATTCCTTGTTATACATTGTTAGCTCCTAAATCTATTGACAAACCATAAAATTGTCAATGGAATTTTATTGTCAACTTAACCGTTGTTCCTTTCCCGACTTCACTTTCAATTTTGAAATCATCGGTATATTTTTTCATATTTGGAATGCCCATACCTGCTCCGAAACCCATTGCTAAAACTTCGGGTTTTGCAGTTGACCAGCCAGGTTGCATTGCAAGTTCTATGTTTTCAATGCCTTTGCCTTGGTCAATAAGCTGTATGTCTATGTGGTCAACAAAAATGTCGGCAACGGCAATTCCTCCGCCTGCGTGAATTACCATATTGATTTCGCCTTCATACATCGCTATGGCAACGCGCCTTATATCCTCAGTCAAAATCCCCAACTTTTTAAGTTGGTTCTTAATTTCATCAGACGCTGCGCCGGCAGAAGTGAAATTATTACCTTCGACGATATATTCTAGGTGAATACTTTCACTCATTATAGAGAACCGTTTAGGCCTGCTGCGTACAATTTACCGCACGCGTCAAACATTTTTTCACTTGTGCAGATGATGACGATATTATGGTCTTTTGCAAGCGAAATCATTATTTCGTTGGCCTGCTTATCGCGAACAAGCACGATACATTTAATATCCATCATTTCCGCCGTTCTCACAACTTGCGGATTGCACAGCCCTGTTACTAGAACTGCCTGTTCTTTGACATAAGCAAGCACATCGCTCATCATATCTGAACCGCATGCCGAAAACACTTCGTTTTCCACGCAGTCTTGGCAGCATATTATTTTTCCGTTCAAAATTTTTGCTATTTCTTTAATTTGCATATATCCTCCGAACCACCGTTCCGTAAAAATCATTAAAACTTATTTATAAATTATACAATAAAATGTCGTATTTTGCAATAGTAATTTTTGGTTAACAAGGTTTTCAATATAATAAAAAAGGGAGCCATAGACTCCCCAAATTATATTTTTAAGTTTAGTTGTACTTCGCTAAAATTCCAGGTATGTCTTTCACGTTGACTTTGCCGTAAACATCGTCATTTACAGTAAACACAGGAGCGAGTCCGCAACATCCGATACATCTAGTTTCCAAAAGCGAAAATTTTCTGTCAGAGGAACATTCACCGCTTTCAAGTTTAAGAGACTCTTTAATTTTGTCCAAAACATTGTTTGAGCCTTTAACATAGCACGCTGTTCCCAAACACACGGAAACAGTATACTTACCACGCGGGTTAAGTGTGAATTGTGAATAAAAGGTTGCAACGCCAAAAATTTCCTCAAGAGGAACTTTTAGTTCGGCGGCAACAATCTTTTGAACCTCGATAGGCAAATATCCATAAATTCCTTGAGCAGCTTGAAGAGCAGGCATAAGCGAGCCTTCAACATTTTTTAACGATTGCATTGCGGCTCTAAGTTCCGATTCTTGTTTTGCTGTTCCTGTAAATGGAACATTTGTGAGCTTAATTTTTGACATAAATTCCTCCGAAACACTAGGTC
>DATESK010000062.1:0-6413 GCA_035270865.1 Clostridia bacterium
GCGAATGTTTTAGGCGTCATTATTGTTGTCATCACTTTGCTCGTTTCAATAATGACTATCACCCGAACTCAAAGAGGCGACACAGAAAAGGATGCAGGTATAGCCAGCGTTTTCGGCTATGCTTTTATGCCTGTTTACACAGATTCAATGGAACCTGAATTTAACGCAGGCGACCTCATTATTACCAAATTATACAATGGGGACGGAAGCGATTTGAATGAAGGTGACATTATCACTTTCAAATTTTATGTTGACACAGTTCCATCGTACAACACCCACAGAATTTACAAAAAAAATGTTGACACAGAATATGCTGACGGCAATGACAGCTATTGGTTTATTACACGAGGCGACCATAACCCCGATGAAAACTATGACGGGGAGCCTGATGTCGACTATGTAACGCAAACACCATACAATGTTGTCGCAACTTACACAGGCGTTCATTTGCGTGGCGTTGGCGATATTATCATAAAACTTCAAACCGAGCCGAATTTCTATTTTCTAGTGGTTGTAACACCGCTTATCGCTCTGTTTGTCATCTATGTATTCTTCTTTATCCGCGCTATCGTACAGGCGAAAATGCAGCAAACCCGCGAAGAAGCATTTGCGGCGGCAGGAGCTGCTGGAACTGGAGGAGAGAGTGT
This sequence comes from Clostridia bacterium, assembly GCA_035270865.1. GTDB lineage: Bacteria > Bacillota > Clostridia > Christensenellales > CAG-917 > STD2-102. The sequence goes on from DATESK010000062.1 coordinate 648, forward strand.
CAAGTTGTCGCTTGACGAACTTTCTGATGATGAGAAGTTGCAACTCTTGCTTGAACTTCAAGCAAAAAAGGCAGTTCAAAACGAGTTGAAAACAAATGAAGCTTCTGCCGAAAAGAAGACGGAAGTACCTTCTGCCGAAAAAACAGCAGAAATCCCTAAAGCCGAAGATACGGCTTCAGTTCCTATACCCGAAAAAAAGGCAGAGGTTTCCTTTGCTGAAAAGAAACCAAAGAAAAAATCGGAATAGTTAACTAAACCCCTATTGGGGTAACGAAAATTCAATATCGTCCACATTTAACAAAGCGTAAATAACTAAAGTCCTTGGGCAATTTTACGCAAAAATGGCAAAAAGCATAAGTTAAGCTGGGCATAAAAACTGTTTTTGAGTAAGCGGGAAATTCCCGTCAAAATGGCAATAAGCATAGACTCAAAGGCGCATAAGCACTTTTTGTGCTGGAGGTAATATGAACATAAATGCAGTGTTTAAGTTCTTGCTAGCCTTCCTGGGCGCGTTTTACGAGCAGGGCTTGGCGCGAATTTTTTGGGGCGTTATCGGTATATTTAATTACAAAGAATATAAGGATGCCCTGCAATCAGCTACTGTCGGCTTTGGCGCCGGCGAGTGGGCTATTTCATCAATTTTCATAATTCTAATTGCGGCAATTTTGGGCGCAATAGTTTGGTTCGTTGTTTTCCTGCTCCGTAAAATGATAAGAATTAGAAAAAATTCTGTTCTGCCTCAAGATCTTGTTGAGGAATGCGCTAATTTGAAACATCAAATTGTCAAGATGAGCGCGGAAAAAGACAGAATTTTAGGCATGCGCGTTAGCAGTATCGGTTTCCAAGACGGTGAAGAGGAAGGCGAGGAAAAGAAGGCTAAAGAGGGCGAATCCCGTTTCTACAAACTTACCGAAATCGATGTGCTTTATGAAAACTATGTAGAGCCCGTTTATGACGATGAAATCACACTGTCAGAATTTTGCGATCGTTTCCGATTCTTTGCTTGCAACCGTATGAAATTGTTCTATGAACCGCGAGTTATCCGTTTGTTCGTATCAGGTATGGCGACAACAAGACTACTTATTTTGCAAGGTATATCTGGTACTGGTAAAACTTCACTTCCCCACGCCTTTGGTATTTTCCTCAACAACCCCGCGACAATCGCATCAGTTCAGCCGTCATGGCGTGATAGAACAGAATTGTTCGGGTACTTCAACGAATTTACTAAGCGTTTCAACGAAACTGAAGTTTTGAAAAAGATGTATGAGGCGACTTGGAACAGAAATATTTACTTAACCATTCTCGACGAAATGAACATCGCGCGTGTTGAGTACTATTTTGCAGAAATGTTGTCAATTTTGGAAATGCCCTCCCGCGATGAGTGGGTTATCGACTTAGTCCCTTCAGGCTGGCCTAGCGACCCGAAACATATTGTTAAAGGCAGATTTAGACTTCCCGCAAACATGTGGTTTATCGGAACCGCTAACAACGATGACTCGACATTCGCAATTTCAGATAAGGTCTATGACCGTGCTATTCCTATTAACATCAACAGCAAGGGTGTCGGGTTTGAAGCTCCTTACACCGAAAACCTATTCATTAGCTTTGACCACCTTGAATCTATGTTTAAGACGGCACAGCAGGAGAATAAGGTTTCTGAAGATAACCTTAAGAAAATCAACGATTTGGACGACTTCGTAATCAAGCACTTCCGACTTGCGTTTGGTAACCGTATTGTCAAGCAGTTGAAAGAGTTCGTTCCCTGTTACATAGCTTGCGGCGGCACAGAGCTTGACGGCCTTGACTATGTTCTTTGTAACAAAATCTTGCGTAAATTTGAATCATTGAACTTAGCTTACATCCGTGACGAAATTGACGGTCTTGTTTTGTATCTATCCGAGCAGTTCGGTGAAGAAAATATGATTGAATGCAAAGATTATTTGAACAGATTGAAAAAGCTTTTCTAAGATGTTTTTTGCAATATTTTGCTACAAAGTTTTTTCAATACGCTTTTTGCGGAGTTTGGAATACGCTTGTAGCCCGATGCAAAGTTGAATCTCTATATTTCGCCGTTGGAATTTGCTTTTGCAATATAAACGCTTAATTATATTGACGAATACATAGTTGAAATTTCAACGCGAAAAGAGAAAGGACGCGTTTTACGCGAAAAGGGAATGGGCAATACGAGGGATCAATATCTCCAATATGCTAAGAAGATTGTTTCCGTCCTCTCTGACGAGGCGTTCTATGCCCAATACAAAAATAAAGTTGAAGCCGGCGCGTCCAACATAAAAATGTACAAAAAAAGGCTTATTCAAGACATTTCAATCGACTGGATTGAAACCATTGAAGAAGTGCTTCCAAACCTCGACCAAGTCGTCCGTAACCCCCGAAAATTTATTGTTCAGGAAGAAGATATTGTGGATGTCTCGCTTGCGAAAAGTATTTCCACAGAATCTATTAAGCACTTAGCACAGCATACAAATATGATTTCCAAGATTGAGAAAGACGGTTCGGTTATTCCAAACAAAATTCTCAATATTACCAAAGAAGAATCATTTGAAATTTATGAAAACCGATTTCTTTACACTTTGCTTCTAAAACTCAAAGACTTTGTTACTATGCGTTACGACAAAATTAAAAAGGCGTCCGCTACGCAAGATGTTCTGCAACTTGATGTAGAGAGCCGTTTCAATTTGCCGTCTAAAAAAATTAGCTACCGCACGGAATATATGGCGCAACTTAGCTTTGACGAGGTCATGCAACTTGATCCTGAAACCTTGACAAAGATTGAGCGTGTCGCCAAAATCGACCGAATCGTAACCGATTTCTTATCATCATCATTTGCTAAGGCGATGCGAAGTTGCGCGCCTGTCCGTCCCCCGATTACCAGAACTAATGTTATTTTGAAAGAGCCTAACTTTAAGAAGGCTTTGACGCTTTGGCAGTTTATTGAAACTTATCAACTGACAGGCGGTTTTTCTACCTCTGACGAAATTGAAAACTGCGAGATTGAAGCCGATTCTATGTCCAATTTGCGCGATATGATCGCTCTTAACAGTATGTTGTTTGAGAGTATGTACGAACATGAGGAAAAAGATGTAAAACAAGAGGAGTCTGAATTCGTTGATATTATGCGTATCGGCGAACTCGATTTCCTTCCCGACCAAGTTGTCCGTGACCCGTGGGCGCAAAAAATGGAGGACAAACTTAAGGTTGATGAAGACGAGAACGAAAAGGAACTAGATAAAGAAAAAACTGACGAGCTTGAAGCAAAAGGCGATGAAAAACCCGAGGAAAAGCCCAAAGAAGAAGAAAAAGAAAAACCCAAAGAAGAAGAGAAAGAGGAAGAAACCGAAACTCCGCCTAAAGAGCGTGAAGAGGGCGACGAGGAAAACGAAAGAGAACGCCAAACCGAAACTCCACCTAAAGATTGGGAAGATGAAGAAGACGACGACGAGCCTAACGAGAACAAATTTGATAAGAATTTGTTCCAAGTTAAGATGTTGTATAAGCGTCCTAAGGACGATAGGCTACGCCAAGAGGAAATAGGCAGAATTAAAGACGCTATTGACCGCTGTCTTGCCCTTTACCGCACTCAAAAACAGAATGAATCAGACGAGGCGTTGCAGGAGAAGAAACGCCGCAATCTTGCCGAGCGCGCCGAAACGCTGCGCCGTCAACGCTCCGAAGAAATGCTGTCGCGTGGTATTGGCGACATCTTAGGCGATACCTTTACATCGCAAGCCGCGAAAATTGTGCTGCCTAAACCCGAGGACGAGGCAAAGTCTAATGAGGTTGACGAACTTGAACAAAGAGTCGAGGAAGTTAAAAAGCACGATATTAAGATTGGTAGCTTGAACCTTAACGAACAAAAACCTGATGCAAGTTTTGATTATAGCGAACTTAATAAGCTAAAAGAAGAAAAACCGCAAGCGCCTGTTACACCTAAAGAAACAAAACAAGAAACGAAAGAAAAGCGTGTAATAATAAATTCAAACGACCCGTGGGCATTGTCTAGCACTACACTAAATCAAAAATACTCCCGCGCTTCAGGACATACGGGAAAGATAGAAGCTATTGATGAAAACTTAGTCAATGTGGGTAGAAATCCGCTTAAACTTAGAAGCGCAGGCGATATCTTGGGCGGAACTTTCGGTCAAGATAGGGCTGTTATAAAAATCAATCGCAAACCCGCAAAAAATGTTGAAGAAAATATTAGCCAAAATATAAAAGTAGAAGATACGGCTAAGACATCGCAAAATGTAAAAGCAGATACTGCCGTAAAGTCCGAGAAATCTTTAATTGACAAAAAAGATAATAAGCTTGCGACAACAATTAAAACGGAAAACGCAATTTTAAGTGCTGATAAGGCGGAAGCCAAACCTAGTGAGAATAAAGCTAAAACTGTTAAAAAAGCTAATATAGAAAAACCGAATATACTTGATGTGGTAACGACTGCAAGACCAATAAACGATGAAGATTCTGTTGCCAAAAAATCAGTTAAAGGTCTTAATATCAGGATTTCTGATAACCGCGACCCGTGGGCGTTGTCGAACACTACTCTCAATCAAAAGTACTCGCGTCCAAGCGGAATTAAAACCGACTTTGAGGCCGTTGATGAAAAGAAAGTCGGTGTAGGCAAAATCAGCGTGCGCCGTAAGAGTGTCAACGAAATTTTAAGCGGTGACTTTATGGGTGACAGAGTGGAAATTAAAATTAAGCCTACTAAGCAAAAGTCGGAAGCGAGTAAAGAGAAAACGGAAGCGAAATCTAAGATAACGGAAAAGTCTAACAAGACTAATGCAGTAAAGGACGAAAAGGATAAATAATAATGGCAAAAACCGCCGAATTATCTAAAGGTAGAAAAATCTACCGCATTGTGTCTAGTATTATCACAACTGCGGTTTTGATTTTTTTGTGTTCTGTCGCTGTTTTTGCTATTGTTCAACGAAGCACGGACAAATCCCCGCATATTTTCGGCTATTACATCTATACGGTGTTGACCGACAGTATGGAACCGACAATAACGCCCGGCGATGTAATTTTATCAAAAAAAGCCGTTCCAAGCGAGCTGAAAGTGGGGGATATAGTAACCTACAAGGATGTTTCAACAGTCCTTGCGGGCAATAATATAACTCACCGCATTATCGGAATTTACCCGCAAGATAACGGAAAAATTTATTTTTTGACTCAAGGTGACAATGCCGCAGGCGCTGATAATCCAATTGAAGACGAAATGATCGAATCCGTTATGATTAGAAAGCTTGAAGGTGTTTCGGCGATGTTGAACTTTTTGAAAAAACCGATAGGCTTTATTTGCATAATAGTTATACCGCTGACAATTCTTTTAGTGCTTGTTATCGCATCATATTTCCGCGACCGCTTAAAGCTTGAAAAAGACCAAATAATGTTGAATGCAAAAGAAAACGATAAAAACGGAAATGATAAAAATGCGGATTTAACTAAGAATGGACAGGGTAAGGATTACACCGATGAGGATATAAGTAAACTTATTGAAGATTTGAAAAAAGATAAGGATAAGCACGAATAATATTTGCGTTCAACAAAAAGTTCGAAATGGCGTTTTGAGCCATTAGAATTCATTTTAAGAGGTGTTTAGTGTAATTTGCGTAAACTCACCTGACCGACACTTAAAACAGTTAATATTGCAAATCATTGCATATTTGGTAGCATCAAAGTAATCGAAAATTAAAATGAAGCACAAGGCAATTGAACGAGTTAAAAGACGCTATATCGTTAAGC
>DATESK010000063.1:0-5780 GCA_035270865.1 Clostridia bacterium
TTGGGCGATGTCTGGACAAGCGGCTTAGCTTTTGATGGCGCGCGCGATATTATGGACAACTGGATTGTGGCAGGACTTCTCGCCGTAACTTCAATTACTACCACAATGGGCGCATACGGAACGATGGTGGAGGACAAGGCAGAGAAAATAAACAAAGACTTTATAGCCTCAGCTCTTAAACAAAGTTCTATTGTTGGCGGCTACATACTCAGCGCGTATGTTATTGGCTTTATTATGTCGATATTAGCTCTGATTTTGGGAGAAATTTATGTCATAGCAAACGGTGGGACGGCAATTCCATTCATTACCTTGTTAGAAGTTATTGGAATAATGCTGTTAAGCACCCTGGCAGGCTCATCTTTGATTTTGTTTTTGGTGTCTTTTTTCTCAAGTAATAATGCTTTCGCTACGGCAAGCGCGATTATAGGTACGATAATTGGATTTTTGACAGGAATATATCTTCCGATAGGGCAGCTCCCTGATGGTATGCAATGGGTAGTCAAATTGTTTCCCGTGTCGCACTCAGCAGTACTGCTACGCCAAAAACTTATGGCAGCGCCTATAGCAAAACACCTCGCAAATGCGCCTCCCGAGGTAATAGATGAACTCTCTGCAGAACTAGGTATGACTTTTCATTTCGGAGATTATATACTTCCCGAATATGCCAGTTATCTTATTTTGGCGGGAACAGCCCTACTATTCTTTGGCTTGTCAGTTCTTGTATTATCCAGAAAAAAGAATAAGTAAGTAAGTAAGCTAATAACAATTTTTGTTTGTTATGATTTCTAAATATTCTTTGCGCACAGTTGACAAAGCATTCAATGTAAACTATAATAACAATGCTTAAAAAGCAACCGATGTACCATTAGCCCAGCTGGATAGAGCGTCTGGCTACGGACCAGAAGGCCGTGGGTTCGAATCCCTCATGGTACGCCAAACAAAAACCGCTATAACCTTGATGAAGAAAGAGGTTTGGCGGTTTTTTGTTTTCTTGTAAAATTTATATATTGAAAAGTTTGATACTATTCTAAACGAATTTGTTGAAAAACTGCAATCAGTTTTTGTAGCTGTGAATGGGAGCGGGAATTCTGCCGCCGCGCGCGATAAAGGCTGATGCGTCGCCTGGGGTAGTTTGCATTATAGGGGCGTGGCCTAAAAGTCCGCCGAATTCAACATAGCCCTCGGTTTTTCCTATGACGGGAATTACACGCACGGCTGTGGTTTTGTTATTTATAACGCCTATTGCCGCTTCATCTGCGATTATTGCAGAAATTGTTGCAGCGGTGGTGTTACCCGGGATTGCAATCATATCCAAACCGACTGAACATACTGCGGTCATTGCTTCAAGTTTGTTTATGGACAGCGTTCCATTTTCGACTGCTTCAATCATCCCTATATCTTCGCTGACGGGAATAAATGCGCCCGACAGTCCGCCCACATAAGAGGATGCCATTGTTCCGCCCTTTTTGACGGCGTCGTTGAGCATAGCAAGGCAAGCGGTTGTTCCGTGTGTTCCGACCGAGGATAAACCCATTTCCTGTAGTACCTCGGCTACGCTGTCGTGGCGAGTGGGAGTTGGGGCAAGTGATAAGTCAACTATGCCAAATGTTGCGCCCAGCATTTTTGCAGCTTCTCTTGCGACAAGTTCGCCTACGCCCGTAATCTTATAGGCGGTGCGCTTTATAGTTTCGGCAACCGCTGAACAATCTTGTCCGCGGACTTTTTCAAGCGCGGCAAGAATTACGCCAGGACCTGAAATTCCGACATTGATAACAGCATCGCCTTCGCCTATACCGTTGAATGAACCTGCCATAAACGGATTATCGTCAACCGCATTTGCAAATACCACAAGTTTTGCACAGCCAATACTGTTGCGGTCGGAGGTAAGTTCGGCGGTTTTAATTATTGTGTCGCCTAATATTGCTACCGCATCCATATTGATTCCCGCGCGGGTTGAGCCGATGTTGACTGACGCGCACACCCTGTCGGTGCGCGCAAGCACTTCGGGTATGGTCATAAGGAAATCCCGTTCAAAGTCGGTCATACCTTTTTGCAATAGCGCGGTATAGCCACCGATAAAGTCAATATTACATTCCTTTGAAGCTTTGTCCATAGCGAGCGCGATGTCCATATAACCGCCGCTTGCCGCTCCGATAAGGCTTACAGGTGAAACTGAAATTCGCTTATGAACAATGGGTATGCCATACTTATGTTCGATAAAATCCGCAGTTTCTTTAAGCTTTCCCGCTTTTGAAATAAGTTTGTTGTATACATTCTTTGCCACGACATCCTTGCTTTCGGATATGCAGTCAAATAGCGATAGATGCATAGTAATCGTTCTTATATCAAGATGTTGATCTTTTATCATTTCTATGGTTTGGATTATTTCACTTGTGTTTATCATAAAAACCTCTAAAATTTTATAAACTGAGCTAATCAATATTGCAAAATTATTTATAACAACTTGGTATGCAGTAATTTTGATTAGGCAAATTATGTCTGCTTTTATAAGTTTGCTATATTCGGTGCATTTTATTGAAAATATCTTCGTGCTGTATGCGAATATCTAAACCCATATCCAATGCTAAAACCTGCAACCTGTCATTGACTTTTTCAATTGTTATGCTCTCGGGCATTTCAACAACCATAATCATAGTGAAATACTGACTTTGCATAATGGTTTGTGAAATATCTTCTATATTTATGCTCATTTCAAAGAGCGTCATTGAAACTTTAGCAATTATGCCTGTTTGGTCTTTTCCTAAAACTGAAACGATAGCTTTCATATTATTCTCCAACTATATTTTGGTTGATAATAGCATTTTTCAGCACGAATTTCAACACTATTTAGAAAATATGACAAAAATAGGCAAAAAGGTAAAATAAAAAGCACTCTTTTGGAATGCTTTTGTTTGAACTATGTTTTGATTTTCATAATTTCAAGCGCTTAGACATTAGGCATTTTATAAGTTTTTTTTAATTCACCGAATTTTTCCGCCAGTAATTGTTTTTCATCTTCAGACAAGTTGTCAATATAAATTGTAAATTGTTCTTTTCCGTAGCGCACCAGTTCAGAATCGCTTTTTTCCGATAGGGCGGTTAACGTCATTTTTTGTTTATTTTTGCTTGATATATTTTGCACGATAATAAGTGCGAACATTTTATTTTTGCTTACATCGTAGGTATCTGTCATACGGGCGAGTTTTTGCGGTTTGAGATCTGTTATAATTTTTTCTTTTGCAAAATAGGTTTCGTAAAAAGTAATAAGTTCGGGAGTCAATAAATTGTAAATATCGGAACTATTTGAGATGCCGATAGTTGTTTTTGACATCTTTTGATATTGTTTGTTTTCACTATAAAATGCGCTATTCTGCTCTATACTGCAGGCATAAGCTGTCGTGCAGCGCTCTCTTTTTTTGGAAAAGGGAACACTATAAATTGCGCTACAAACGCCCAATACAAGAGCGAGCATAAGGGCAGAAAATATAATTTTTTTCATATTAACCTCATTTTCTGTTAACTTTATTACTTATGTTGTGAAAATATAAGAATTATATGTAGGCTCTTGCAAAAATCGCGGCGCTTTTGTATAATACTATAAATGTAGAAAGCAATCTGTAATTATCTGTCGCTAAAACTGGATATTAAAATAAAATGAATTGCAAAAGGCAGTGCGGTTGCAAAAAAAATTGACGGAGTAAATTCTACTAAGAATCGCTAAAGCGGTTGAATATTTTTGGCTTGACTTTAGGCTAATTATAGTATAATATTGGGAACATTAGTAATAATAGGGGAAAATGTAAGGAGTAACAATGAAAAAAAAGATATTCGAGAAAATTCTCGCAATCGGCAACACCACAGTAGCACTTGTTTTTGTCATAGTATTGTTGGTAACAATGTTTGGGGGGATAGATGCCGCAGAATTTAACAATTCACTTTTACGCGGACTGTTTACTTCACTCGGCATAGTCTATCTTTTGCTTGCGACAGGCAGCGTTGTTTATCAATTCGTTGATACGGATGCCGTCAAAGAAATCGTAATTAACACCGATAAGCAAACCAGCACAAAGGCAACCGCAACAGTAATCAAGAAGATTGCCAAACAGCACATTGCGACCATTGAAGGTGTGAAATGCACAAAAGTTGTCATTTCTTTAACCGAATACGGCGTGCGCTTGAAAGTGGGAATCAAAGTTGTAGACAAGGAAATTCAAGAGATTGCTGCAGTTTTGAAATGTTTGCTCGAAGATGTCTACTACGAAACATTAGGGTATAGATTCTACGCTATAGATTTCAAAGTGTTATCACTCAAATCCACATACGCATCTGATATGGAAAAGATTGAGGAGCAAGCAAAGGAAAATGTCGAAGCGCAAAGATTAGCAAGCAAGGCGGCGCTCGAAAAAGCGGCAGAACAAATAGATACTGACGCCGATGCACAAAAAGAAGTTGTCGAAGATATAATAAACAGTGGCAACGAAGTTGAAACAGAAAAAACTGTTGAAACAGTCGAGTTGCCAAAAACCGCGCCTGAGAAAAAAGTTGCGGCAAAGAAAGTCGAAAAAGTCAAGAAAGAAGAAATATCGGCGGACACAGATGAAATAGCAGCTGATAGTTCAGATGCAGATGAAATAATTGAAGATAAGACCGATGAGGAAGCGAAATAGGAAAATACTCCTGCTGGACTTAGGTCGTGACATAAATTAGCTATAAAGCGCGGAAGAAATTCCGCAACATAACGGGAGGAGATATGAAAGAGGTTTTTTTAACTAAAGAGGGCTTTGAAGAATTGAAGACCAAGCTTGATTATCTAATGAGCGAAAAACGCAAGGAAATTGCGGAAAAAATCAAGATTGCGCGCGAATTTGGAGATATTTCGGAAAACGCAGAGTATGATGCGGCAAAAGAAGAACAAGTTTTCGTTGAGCAAGAAATCAAAGAAATTGATGATAAGTTGTTGCATGCCGTCATCATTGACGACCAGTTGAGTAAGAAAGTCGTATCAATCGGCAGCACGGTCAAAGTTTTGGATGTTGAATTCAACGATGAAATGGAATTTAGAATTGTTGGAACGACAGAGGCAAATTCGGTAGACAACAAAATTTCTAATGTGTCGCCGCTAGGTGTCGCACTAATCGGACGCAAAAAAAATGATATTATTCATGTAGTAACGCCAAACGGTGGAACTGTAGAATACAAAATAATAAGTATACAGTAGAGGATTTATGAACGAAAACCAAATAAACCCCGCAGACTTGCAGGATGTAAGCGAGATAGTCAGGGTTAGACACGAGAAACTTGCAGAATTAATCTCGAAAGGAAAAAATCCTTTCGAGATTGTTCGTTTTGATCGCACCGCGCAAACTGCCGAGATTTTGAATAATTATGAAAATTTTGAGGCTACCGATGTTACAGTCGCGGGCAGACTTATGTCAAAACGCGTTATGGGTAAAGCTAGCTTTACTCATGTAATGGATGGCAGCGGAACTATTCAGTGCTATTTCAAACGCGATGAAGTGGGCGAAGAAGACTACGCAGAATTCAAGAAGTGGGACATAGGCGATATTATAGGTGTCAGCGGTAAGATATTCAAAACGCAGACGGGTGAGATTTCCATTCACGTAACAGCCGCTAAACTGCTATCAAAATCGTTATTGCCCTTACCCGAAAAATTCCATGGACTGACTAATCTTGATTTGAGATACCGTGAGCGTTATGTAGATTTAATTGTCAATCCCGAAGTAAAAAATACTTTTGTAAAACGCACTAGAATTGTTTCG
>DATESK010000064.1:0-4003 GCA_035270865.1 Clostridia bacterium
GTTTTGTCAAATACAACTGCTTGCAGATTTGCGACCGCATCAAGATAGTTGGAGCCTTTGACAAGTATTCCTTTTTTTGAAGCGTTGCCAATGCCTGAAAAATACGACAACGGAACGGAAATTGCTATTGCGCAGGGGCAGGAGATTACAAGGAAAATCATACCTTTGTAAATGCTGTTGTTCACGCCTATTTTTCCCACAAAACCAAACATAAGACCAACGAAAATTGCAATGAAGATAACTGCGGGGGTGTAGTAGCGCGCTGCGCGGCTAACCAATGTTTCGGTTTTAGCTTTGCGTTCCGCCGCCGTTTCCACAAGATTCATAATTTTTGTTATTGTGCTGTCGTTGTCATTTGAGGTCGTGCGGATTGTAAGCACGCCGTCTAGGTTGACCGAACCCGACATAATTTGTTCTCCCACATTTATTGTTACTGGTGCGCTTTCGCCCGTTAGACTACTCATATTGAGAGATGCCGAACCTGATATAACCTCGCCGTCAAGCGCGACTATATCGCCGGCGTACACAACAATGGTTGAGCCGATTGGAACGGTAGAGGGCGCAACTTCAACTGTGCCATGGTTGGTTTGAATTCGTACGGTGGAAGGCTTAACTTTAAGCAGACTGTCTAAGTCTCTGCGGGTTTTTGCGACTGCTGCGCCTTCCAAAAACTTGCCTATTTGGTACAGGAATATAACCATAAGACCTTCCATACCCTCTCCGATTGCTATTGCGCCGATAACGGAAATTGAAACCAAAAAGTTTTCATCAATAGAATGAGCGCGTGCAATCTTAAGCCACGCACGCTGCGCGGTCCTTATCAACATCAACGCTGCGCCTATGCACATTAAAACTAAAGCTGTGATGTAAAATGTGGTGAAATGCTCAAGTAATACGCCAACGGTTCCAATAATTGCGCCTATGATAAAGCACCAAGTAAACCAATCGCGAAAACCAGTTGTGCTTTTTTTTGCGCTAACATTTAAGTCGTCAATTATTGATATGACGGCGGCGGATTCTACGCGGCGAACTATATCATTGACTTCGCCAAAAATATCATCTTCGCGTGAGGTGGAAATTGACACTTTTGCAAGGGTGAAATTCACAATCGCACTGTCTACCCAATTCAGCGTCAAAAGTTTTCTTTGTATTGAATCTGCGCACATAGCGCAATCCAATCCTTCTATTTTGTAGTTATATATTTTCATAGTAATTCCTTATTTACATTTTAATTTATAAGATAAATGTTGTTCACGCAACATAATTGACAAGTGAATAAATTATTGTTTGCGCGGTTTATTCGCTAATATGGTCAAGGGCAGTTTTGAAAAGTTGTGCAATATGTTCATCGGACAATGAGTAGTATTTTACTTTGCCGTCTTTTCTTGCATTTACAATATGCGCCCGCTTCAAAACGGAAAGTTGGTGAGATATTGCGGAATGTTGCATATCAAGCAGCGTTGCAATGTCGCATACGCACATTTCGTGAAGTAGTAGCGCATTTATTATGCGAAGTCTTGTGTAGTCTGCAAACACGGAAAATAGCTCTGCGGAAAGCATAAGTTCTTCATCGTTATGCAAATTTTGTAAAACAAGGTCGACAATTTCTGGGTGTATACAGCAACAATGATTTGCGTTTAGATTTTTTGTTTCATTCATAGCAATTACTCCTATACAAACGAATATGTGAACAACTGTTCATATATATATTAAAACCAACCTAAAACAATGTCAAGTTATTTCAATAAAAATTTTTAGAAAATAAAAACAAGGAACGAAAAAATAATAGGTGAAAAAGGTGATGAAAAAGATGATGTAAAAAGATAATGAAAAAGGTGATGAAAAAGGTGATGTAATAAGTGATGTAAAGATTTTGAGATGGTAGTAATAAACAAGGTGGAAATATTAGTAAAAAATAATTCCAAGAAAAATTGACATTATTATAGATTAAAAAAGTTTTATTGTGATTGTTATTCTCTAAGCGCGACAACGGGGTCTTTTTTCGCGGCAATAGTCGCAGGAATAAGACCTGAAACAACTGTCAATACCATACTTAAAATAACAAGTAAAAATCCGTGCAGAGGATTTAACTTTGCAAGGTTCTGCACCATAGGACCTGTGTATGAGGTTATAAGATTGTTTATAGGTATGGTGAGCAGGCTGGCAACAATGACTCCCAAAATTCCCGATATACAGCCGATTATCAAAGTTTCGGCATTAAAAACATTTGATACATCAATTTTTCTTGCGCCCAAACTTCTTAGTACACCTATTTCTTTTGTGCGCTCTAAAACCGAAATATAGGTGATGATAGCAATCATAATTGAAGACACAATCAGCGATATTGCGGCAAACGCAATCAACACATAAGTTGCAATATTGACCATTTCCGAAACGGATGCCGAGATAGTTGCGGCGATGTCGGTATATTTGATGTGGTCAAGTTCACTTGACATCATAGTGTTATAGTCGTCGAGATATTTTTTGATGCTTGATTTATATTCAAAACTTTTAGGATAGATACTTATTGTAGTCGGAATGGTATCCGCGCCGATATTTTTTAAGCAAGTGGTGTATTCGGCATTCAAGAAGGATTTAAGCATATTCAAATCCACCATATCTTTGAGTGGCGAAAGCATTTTGTCAATCGGAGTTGTTTCATCGTCAAGCAAAGCATCGTATTCGGCAATCGCATCATATAAATCACCGAAACCGAAAGGATTGCTTTTTAGTCGGTTGTAGCCTTCTGCATTTATGAAGCCAAAATTGTAGAAGTAATAGTCGGGCAAGCCTGAAATGTCGAAACCTTCCATTTGCGCGAGATAAGCATCAACGGCGGTAAAATCGAATTCAAATTTGTCAATGCCGTTTGACAGTACATCAACATAAGTGCTTTTCTGCGTTTTAACTATTTCCGACATTGCGCAATCAGCTAAGACTTCTTCAGTAAGGGAAGGTAGATAGCCGATACCCGAATATAAAAGCGGCAAGTCGCCGTCTTCTTTAATGCGGAGAATTCCAACAATACTTAGTTCGTTTGTGCTTTCTTCATAAGCGTTGGCAAAGCCTGAGGATTCCAATTCGTCAAATAGGGGAATACCCTCGGTGCTTGTGCCATTTGGAAGATAATAAGCGTTGTTTGAAATCAATTTGAAAGTTTTTCCGCCTACACCGTTTCCACCAATAAAATCAGAAAAGGAAAAGGGCATATATTCTTTAGTGTTGGGATTTAATTTTGGATTGTAGCCCAGCGTTTCTAAAGTGGATTTTGTCAATTCGTTTTTGTTGTTGACAATCAAAACGAGTTCGTGGCTGTTAGAAGGAAATTTTCCCGCAAGCAAATTGTACTCGTCAAGCAAAAAGTCTTTATTCAAAAGTTCTTGCCACCAAGTTGCGGTAAGTGAGGTTGTGTCAACTTTGGAATAATTCGGAGTTTCTTCCGTTCCCTTATTTGTGAGCAGGTGCATTTTTAGAGTGCGTGTGTATGCAACGCTCGCAAGCCAATCGGGGTGTTCCGTTTCCATTTTCTTTACATAACTGACATAGCTTTCAGTAAGATAATTTGGATGAAAGGAAATGGCTCCGAAACTTTCGTTGGGTTCGCTTGGAATTACCACGGCTTCATCGGGGTAGGCTCCAACTTCATTTTCGTTTAATGAGGCAGAGTAAATTTCGGGACCTAACTCAAATGAAAGCGCACTAATAGACAAAGGAAAACTTGAAAGCGTTGTGCGTTCCAACTCCGTCATAAAAATGGAAAAGCCGTTAGAAATTGCAAGCACTAAAGCAATGCCGATTATGCCGATACTACCTGCTATGGTTGTCAAAATTGTACGGAATTTTTTGGTCACAAGATTTCTTGCGCTAAGTGAAAGAGCGGTGAAAATTGACATAGAACTGCGCTTTTTTACTTTTGATTTAATTTCTTCATTTCCACTATCAAGGGTTTTATCTGTCGAATTTGTGCCGTTAACTGCCGTTTCTGTCATTAAATTACTATTTT
>DATESK010000065.1:0-12914 GCA_035270865.1 Clostridia bacterium
CTATTACATTTTTTTTCAACATATTATTCAAATTTGTTCAGGCTTTTATACAAATTTAAGGCTTTTTTCTTTTTTTTCTTTTCTACTTGATTTTTGGCAATTCCATAGGTTTGCGTTCAATCTCGCTTTCAGATGCTATACGCACCATTTGCGGAGAAAAACCTTTTTTCTTTTTAACAACTTTATCAAGCAAAAAAGCAATAACAAATCCTAAAATCAGTCCTGCTGCTGCTAAAATAATTTGTACAGTTTCGGAAAATAAAACTCCTATTCCTATGCCCGCGCCCACTAATAATAAAGGTATTATATACACAATGACTGCCGCTGTCAACACAAATTTGTCGCCCATTTCAACTTCAACATAGTCGCCGACATTAGCCTGCAACGCGTTAGGGACAAGGGTTTCCACCTTCATTCCGCCCCTTGTGGTAGCGCACATATGACAGCTGTCGCACGCGCTTTTTCGGTCAAAGCTGACAACCGCGCTATTCTTCTTAAGTTTAGTAATTTTGCCGATTTCAAGCATAGTTTTTCATCCTTATATTACGCCACAAAAGTTTGATTTAGTCACCGTCGTCGCCGTTACAACTGTGGTTATGTCCCCCACAGCCACAATTGTGTGAATGCTCTCCCTCACAATCACATTGGTGGGAATGCTCGCCCTCACAATCGCAATCTTCGTCTTCACAGCCACAACCGCAATGACTATCGGAGTAATCATTCAACTGTTCTTCAAAGTTTGCAACAAAATCGTCAAGCGGAACAATAAATTCATTGTCGCTTTTCATATCTTTTGCAATAACATTACCGCTAGCCAGTTCGCTGTCGCCTATAACAACTGCAAATCTAGCACCGATTTTGTCCGCATATTTCATTTGCGCTTTCACGCTCCGCCCTACAAGGTCGTATTCGGCAGAATAGCCTTCGTTGCGAAGTTCAGTTGCAAGTTTTATTGCACATTCAATCGCTTTTTCACCGATAGGCGCAAAATAAAAGCCTACTCCGTCATCCTCGATTTCGTCAAGCAATTTCTCGTTTTCAAGCACCATTAAAAGCCTTTCAAGCCCAAGTCCAAAACCCACGGCAGGAGTTGACTTACCGCCCACTTCTTCCACAAGATTATTATATCTTCCACCGCCGCAAACAGTTCCCTGCGCGCCTATACTTGTCGTTACAAACTCAAACACTGTACGGGTGTAGTAGTCAAGCCCGCGGACAATCATAGGATTGATATTAAACTTTATGCCTTGCGCATTAAGCGCAATTTTAACACCCTCAAAATGTTCCTTGCAATCTTCACAAAGATAATCTAAAACTTTGGGCGCGTTTGCCGTTATAGTTCTGCATTTTTCTTCCTTGCAGTCTAAAATGCGAAGGGGATTTGTTTCAAAACGAGCTTGGCATTGTCCGCACATTCCGCTAAGGTTTGAAGCTAAATATTCCTTTAACGCTTTATTGTAATCTGCACGGCACTTAGGACAACCTATACTGTTGATATTGAGTTCAAGATTTTTTAAGCCGAATTGGTCAAAAAAGCTCTTTGCAAACGCAATTACTTCCGCATCTGCAAGAAATGACTCCGCACCGTATAATTCTATACCAAGTTGATGATGCTCGCGCAATCTTCCCGACTGCGGACGCTCATAGCGGAAGACAGGCGTAAGATAAAACATTTTAAGCGGAAGTGCGGCGCTACCCTGCATATTTTCAATGTAACTGCGCGCTACACCTGCCGTGCCCTCTGGCTTTAGCGTCATTGAGCGGCCGCCTTTGTCATCAAAAGTATACATTTCTTTATTGACAATGTCGGTGGTTTCGCCCACGCCCCTTAAAAATAGTTCCGTATGCTCAAAAACGGGTGTGCGTATTTCCTTAAAACCGAAAATCGCCGCCACCATTTTTGCCGTATCCTCAATATAATGCCATTTTACCGCTTCACTTGGAAGCATATCTTTTGTACCTTTTGGAATTGAAATCATAATATTTAACACCTTTATTTAATTTACAAAATAATTTGCAAATTGTTTCTTTTCTAAATGACTTTTGTTCAAATTACTTTTAGTTTAATAACTTTCAATGACTTTTGTTCAAATTACATTCTCAAATTGTCTTATAATAAGTCAATCAAAGTTATAATATATATTTTTTCAAGTTTGCTATCTTTAAGACTTTGGCAAGGTGCGTTTGAACATATTTTAAGTCTATTTCAATAATCTTTGTTTCGCTGTCATCCGCCTCGTACAAAATTTCCTCAAGCATACTTTCAATAACTGCGTGCAACCGTCTTGCACCCAAATTTTCGCTGTTTTCATTTTCCATAAACGAAACTTTTGCGACCTCTCTTACTGCTTCATCTGTAAAAGACAGTTCAACACCGTCAACCGCCAAAAGTTCCTTGTATTGTTTCAACACAGCGTTGTCCGTTTCGGTTAGAATTTTAACAAAATCATCTTCTGTTAAGTTGTCAAGTTCAACTTTTATCGGGAAACGGCCTTGAAGTTCGGGAATAAGGTCTTCAATTTTGGAAATGTGGAACGCGCCCGCGGCAATAAACAAAATAAAATCGGTGCGGATTGAACCATATTTCGTCTGCACGGTACTGCCTTCAACAATAGGCAAAATATCGCGCTGTACGCCTTCCCTTGAAACATCGGGACCTTGTCCGCCTACTCTGCCAACTACCTTGTCAATTTCATCTAAGAACACGATACCGTTCTGTTCGGCGCGTTGCAAAGCCTCAACCGTTATGCTATCGTTGTCAACAAGTTTTTCAGCTTCGGCATTTATGATAATATCTTTTGCTTGACGAACAGATATTTTGCGTTTTTTCTTTTGGTTTTGATTCATAATACCGCCGAAAATATCGCCGATATTGATTGAATTCTCTTGACCGGGCTGGATTTGAATATTTTTAGGTTGAACTTTGACTTCCATTTCAACTTGTAAACTATCAAGATGTCCTGCGCGTAGTTCGGATAGTAATTCCTCTTTCAGTTGTGCGTCAGGCAATTCTGAGCCTGCGCTTTTTCTAATCGGCAAAAGCAAGTCCACTATAACTTTTTCTGCAACTGCTTCGGCTTTTGGCATTACTTCCTTAAATTTTTCATCTTTAACAAGACGGATTGCAACTTCCACAAGGTCGCGGATTATACTTTCCACATCCCGTCCCACATAGCCAACCTCGGTGAACTTTGTTGCCTCCACTTTGACAAACGGCGCTTTAACAAGTTTAGCAAGACGGCGGGCGATTTCGGTTTTTCCAACGCCTGTAGGCCCTTTCATAATGATATTCTTTGGGGTAACTTCTTCCCTCATTTCTTCGGATAGTTTGCTTCTGCGGTAGCGGTTTCTTAGTGCAATAGCAACAGCAACCTTAGCCGAATGTTGTCCTATAATATATCTGTCAAGTTCTGCAACAATTTGCTTAGCATTGAGTTCCATAATTACCTCCTAAACCGTTTCCACTGTAATGTGGTCGTTTGTGAATACGCAAAGCTGACTTGCGATAATCAATGATTTTCTAACAATCTCATCAGCGGGGAGTTCGGTGTTAGCAACTAAAGCGCGAGCAGCGGCAAGTGCGTAATTTCCGCCTGAGCCTATTGCGCAAACCCCTGATTCAGGCTCAATAACATCACCCGAACCGCTGACAATATAAAGGCTTTCCTTATCTGCGACAATAAGCAGCGCATCAAGTTTTCTTACAGCCTTATCGCTACGCCAAAGTTCGGCAAGTTCCACCGCGCTCCGCATAAGGTTTCCCGAATATTTTTGTAGCATTTCCTCAAATTTTTCCGACAGCGAAAACGCATCCGCAACCGAACCTGCAAACCCTAATATTACTTTATCGTTGTATATTCTTTTGACCTTTATGGCATTGCCCTTAAAGATAACGCTTTCTCCCATAGTTACTTGTCCGTCACCAGCGATAGCAGTCATACTGCCGCGCTTTACGGCGCATATTGTAGTTCCTTTCATTTCCATAGACTCTCCTTACGATTTATTGTAACCGATTTATGTGTTTTTACTAAGGCTCAAACGCTTCATTCCAATATTGTTTCTTTACCATTATTTAACAAATTATTGAATTCTATTATAGCACTCAAAGCCCGTTTTGAAAACTCTTTTTTGCGCTCTTGTTTGTCGCGTATATTAGGGAGCGGTAAAAGTCCAAAATTTGCGTTCATAGGCTGGTAATTAGCGTTTTCCGTCTGTACCCAGTTTGATAGCGCTCCACAGATTGTATCCTTTGGCGGAACTATCGCTTCTTTTCCTTCGCACTCCCGACTTAGCGCAATTCCTGCCAAAAGTCCGCTCATTATGCTTTCCATATATCCTTCAACTCCTGACAGCTGTCCTGCGATATAAAGCACATTTTCGCCTTTGACACGGAAGTTTGCGTTCAAAATTTTGGGCGAGTTTAGGTAGGTATTGCGATGCATAACTCCAAATCGCAAAAATTCGCAACTGTGTAAAGCAGGTATCATTTGAAATACTCTTTTTTGTTCGGGGAATGTCAAGTTAGTTTGAAAGCCTACCATATTTAGGGCATCGCCAAGTACATTTTCTTTTCTAAGTTGAACAACAGCATAGTAGCGTTCCCCAGTTAGCGGATGAGATAAACCCACAGGCTTTAGCGGTCCATAGCGCATAGCGTCTTCGCCACGCTTTGCCATAACTTCAATCGGCATACAGCCTTCAAAGACTTCTTTACCCTCGAAATCTTTAAGTTCTACACATTGAGCAGTTTTAAGTGCCTCGTAAAATTCCGAATATTGCGGTTTAGTCATTGGCAGATTGAGATAATCGTTTCCACCCTTGCCGTACCGACCGCCCCAAAAGGCGAAATTCATATCTACGGACTCCGCCGAAACTATTGGCGCAACGGCGTCAAAGAAAAACAGATTGCTTGCTCCTGATAGTTTTGCAAGTTTATCGGCAAGCAGTTTTGAAGTCAACGGCCCTGTCGCTATAATCGCAGGTTCGTCAAAATCAAGATTAGTTATTTCTTCGCGCACAAGATTAAATTTTTCATACTTGCTTAGTTCACTCCTAACAGCTTGTGAAAACTGTTCGCGGTCGACAGCAAGCGCACCGCCTGCCTCAACTTTGCACTCATATGCAACACGCAAAAGCAAACAATCTAAAGCCTCGAGTTCGCGCTTAAGCAATCCCGAGGATGTATTTTCATCAATAGATTTCAAGGAATTTGAACAAACCAGTTCGGCAAGCCCGTCCGTTTTGTGCGCACCCGTCAAAGTTTTTGGTCGCATTTCAAACATCGTAACGAGAAAACCTCGTTTCAAAAGCTGATAAGCGGCTTCACAACCTGCAAGCCCGCCACCCACAATTTTAATGTTTTCATATGTTTTTCCCAATGTTTTTTGCCTTTAACGAACTTTATATTGCTAATACTATTAGCCTAATTTTTCTGGTTACAACTGTTAATCTACCACTTTAATCTAATACCATTTATTAGCAACAATCGAAAACGGTTATTCAACGATTTCTTTATGATTGCAGGTCTTAGAAGTGCAGATATAAGTTTTTTCTCCGCTTTTTGTTGTTATACGCATGGTCGAACCGCACTCGGGGCAAAAGTATGGCGCAGGCAAATCCCAGGATAAGAAATCGCAATTAGGATAAGAGGCGCAACCGTAAAACGCTTTGCCAGTCTTTGTAAACTTTTTAGTTATATCCCCGCCGCATTTAGGACATTTTCCGACACTTACAATAATTTTCTTAATATTTTTGCATTTAGGATAATTAGGACAAGCCAGGAATTTTCCGTACTTGCCGTCTTTGATAACCATTTTTGCGCCGCATTTTTCACATACTACATCGCTTTCTTCATCGGGCACTTTTTCCGTTCCGCTACTTTTTGCGGCAACTAAAATTCGTTTGGCAAGAATTGGATAAAAAGACTCAATGAGTTCATACCATTGTTGTCCGCCATCCGCGATTTTATCAAGCGCACCTTCCATACGGGCGGTAAAAGTCAAGTTCATTATATCTTCAAAATATTTTTCCATATACTCGCAAACAGCAATTCCTAAGGCTGTAGGCAAAATATTTTTTCCGTCTTTTGAAGTGTATTCCCTCTTTGCAAGCACCGATATAATGGATGCGTATGTGCTAGGACGGCCTATTCCGTTTTCTTCCATAGCTTTCACAATCGTTGCATCCGAATAGCGCGCGGGAGGTTTAGTAAATTTCTGCTCGTGGTCTAATTTTTCAAGTTTAAGTTTTTCGCCTGCATCCAAATCGGGAAGAGTTGCGATAGTATCGTCATCTTCATCGCTTTCAACAGTTACCGAATAAACCGCTGTATAGCCTTTGAACAACACACTTTTTCCTTTAAGCGTAAAACCATAGGCTTTTCCGCCTTGCTCCCCCACGATATGAACATTCATAACATTATAAAGCGCGTCTTTCATTTGTGAAGCTAGGTAGCGTTCATAAATCAATTTATATAGTCTTAGTTGGTCGCGGTCAATTTTGCCTTCAAGCGATTTAGGTGTGCGCTCAAGTGAAATCGGGCGAATAGCCTCGTGGGCGTCCTGCGCATTAGCTTTCGTTTTGTAAAAGTTCTGCTTTGCAGGTGCGTATTCTTTTCCGTAATTTGACGCTATAAATTTCAAAGTTTCTAGCGCAAAATCGGGAGAAACACGCACGCTGTCGGTACGAATGTATGTGATGAGCGCGGTCAAACCCTCACCCTCTACATTTATACCCTCATAGAGTTGTTGTGCAACCCTTATTGAGCGGTCGGCAGTCATATTAAGCTTGTAACTGCTCTCTTGTTGCAGCGTACTCGTTGTAAACGGCGGAGCGGGTTTTGAAGCGGAAGTGCCTTTCTTCACATTGTCAACAGCATAATCTGCCGTCTTCAACGCCTCAATAACAGCTTGAGCCTGCTCGGTGTCTGTAACTTTAACCTTTTTGCCGTCAATATCTGCAAATGCCGCCTTAAAAAGTTTACCTTTCATTCCCGGCTTTTTCAGCGTTGCAAAAATGTTCCAGTATTCTTCGGGAACGAAAGCCTTAATTTCACGCTCGCGCTCGACAATCATTTTAAGCGCAACCGACTGCACTCGTCCAGCCGATGCGCCACCACGGACTTTCTTTGCAAGGATAGGAGAAATTTTGTAACCGACAAGCCTGTCCAAAACTCTGCGCGCTTGTTGTGAATCCACTAAATCCATATTTATTTCGCGTGGCTGTTCCATTGCTTTTACAACCGCTTTCTTTGTGATTTCGTGGAATTCAATTCGCACATTATTCTCTTCAATCCCTAGAGTATTTTTCAAATGCCAGCTAATAGCTTCTCCCTCGCGGTCAGGGTCAGTTGCGAGATAGACTTCGTCATACTTTTTAACAGCTTGCGTTAGCTTTTTAATGGTGTCCGCCTTATCAGGCGCAACAACATATTCGGGCTTAAAATGATGTTCTATATCAATACCAAGCGTGCGTTGCGGAAGATCGCAAATGTGTCCTTTTGATGCTAGAACTGCAACCTCCCCTCCCATATCGCTAAGGTATTTTTGAATAGTTTTGGCTTTTGATGGTGATTCAACGATAATAAGTCTTTTCATTATGCCTCCTTTATCTGCATAGCATGTAATAATTACCTGCCAATTTTTCAATAACTCCGCACAGTTCCAAATTCATAAGCATTGCGCTAAGCTCGCTTGCCGAGCATTTTGAGATGTTTAACAATTCCTCAAAGTGCAAATCGCCCTCGTAGAGCGCATCCACAAGCTGTTGCTCAAGAATACTTAATTGAACCGTGTCTTCCTTTGTTTGTTTTTTGTTGTAAATTCCAAGTCCCGACAGCACATCTTCAGGCGATAGAACTATTGCGCCTTGCATAGTGCGAAGTACTTGATTGCTTCCCGCGCTTGCAGGCGAATTTATATTAGCAGGAACGACGAATATTTCCCGTCCCTGTTCAATAGCGCAATTAACAGTTATCAGTGAACCGCTCTTTTCGGATGCTTCCGCTAAAAACACTCCTTCCGCCAAACCGCTGATAATGCGGTTGCGGTCAGGAAAATGATAGGCTTGCGGACGAACATCAAGGGCATACTCGCTGATTATTAGTCCGTTATGCTCAAGTATTGCAGAAAGCAGTTCGCGGTTTTCTGCAGGGTAGCAAACATTAAGCCCACAGCCGAACACAGCTATTGTGGGACAATTTTCCTCAACGCATACTCTGTGCGAAACGCTGTCTATCCCTCTTGCAAAACCCGAAACAATAATAAGTCCCGCTCTAACAAATTCCCTTGAAAAGTCCTCGGCTATTTTTTGTCCGTATCTAGTCGGTCTTCTAGTCCCAACAACAGCAATAGATTTTTTATTAAGTAATGAAACATTTCCTTTGCAGTATAACACAATCGGCGGTTCAATTACATCGCGAAGTTGCAGAGGATAATTTTCGTCAAACAAAGTTACGACTTCAACATTTTCCTTTTCCAACCGAAACGCTATATCATCAATTTTCTGCACATTGTCCAAAAACTCAATGTATACCGAACTGTCGGCAACGCGCAAAAAAACCTCTTTACCTACTTTAGGATTGCTTAATATGACGGAAGGCTCTTCAACTGCGGAAATAATCTTTTCTTTCTTTTTTGTTGACAGCTCAAGCATTGAGAGCGCAATTAGCGCAGTTTTTGACAAATCATATTTAGCCATTATACTTCCTGTCAAGCTGTCGGTACTGTATTGCTTCAGCTAAGTGCGTATTTTTTATATTTTCACTGCCGTCTAAGTCTGCAATCGTGCGTGCAACTTTCAGTATGCGTGTAGTTCCTCTTGCGCTAAGGTTTAATCTTTCAAACGCCTTTTGCAAAAGTCTTTCGCCGTCAGCATCGATTTTGCAGTATTTTTTCAGTTGTTTATCGTTCATTTCCGCATTAGTTAGAATTCCCTCGTCTTTATAGCGGTTGCGCTGTATTTCTCTAGCGCGGTCTGTACGCAATTTTATAGTAGCCGAACTTTCTTCTTCTCTTGGGGTTCTAAACTCATCATAGCTCACCGAGTCGACCTCAATTTGAAGATCTATGCGGTCAAGCAGAGGTCCGCTGAGTTTTGAAAGATAATTATGTATTTGTTGAGCAGAGCATCGGCACACTTGCGTTTTGGAGCCGTAATTTCCGCAAGGACAAGGGTTCATACTTGCCACGAGCATGAAGTTGGCGGGATACTCAACCGACCGCATTATGCGAACCACCGACACCACGCGGTCTTCTAGCGGTTGTCTTAACGATTCAAGCGCATATCTGCCGTATTCGGGCATTTCGTCCAAAAATAAAACACCGTGATTTGCCAAACTTACTTCCCCAGGCTTTGCTTTGTTTCCGCCGCCGATAAGCGCAGGAACAGTCGTGGTATGATGCGGAGAGCGAAAAGGTCTTGTCGTTACAATTCCCACGCTGTCGTCAAGTACACCTGCGATGCTATGCACCTTCGTTACTTCAATCGCCTCGTCAAAAGTCATTTCGGGCATAATGGTAGGCACGCATTTTGCAAGCATAGTTTTGCCTGCCCCAGGAGGTCCTATCATTATAACATTGTGTCCACCGCTAACTGCGATTTCAAGAGCGCGCTTTGCGGTTGATTGTCCCTTTACATCTTGGAAATCTACTCCGTATCCGTGCGCGCCGCAACTCGCTTCAAAGCTATTCTCTATAATCCTTTCGGTAGGAGTTCCGCTTAAAAATTCCGCGACCTCTTTAAGATTTTGAAATGCGTATGCCTCTATACCTTCAATGTAACTTGCTTCTTTTGCATTGTCAACGGGCAGTACAAAATTCTTAAAACCCGCTTGCATTGCCGAAATTATTATAGGCATAACTCCGTTTATATGTCTAAGAGAACCGTCAAGCGACAATTCGCCTAAAAAAACAAAATCCTTATAGTTTGAGGACTCAATCTGTCCCGATGCTGTAAGTAATGCTACTGCTATCGCTAAGTCGAATGAAGGCCCCTCTTTCTTTGTGTCCGCAGGCGCAAGATTTATCGTTATACGCTTTGTGGGATATAAAAATCCTGAATTTTTGACCGCTGACCGTATGCGCTCTTTAGATTCTTTAGTTGCCGTACTTGCCAGTCCTACCATTTCAAATGAGGGCAAACCGCTGTTTATGTCTATTTCAACATCAATCGGATAACCTATCAAACCGTCAAGTGCAAAACTCTTCACCTTAGAAAGCATAGTAACCCCTTATCGTACGTTTTTGTCAAATCATTTTGTCTTTCAAAAGTTTGATACTTCGCAAACTATTGCAAAGTATCAAAGTAAAACATATTGTTTCCGTTCATTTATAATTTTATAGCATTTTCAAAGCTAATCAAAACACCTAAGATAATTTGTTAGCCAAAAGGTGGCAAAATTCAATTACACTTCGCTCATCATTCTCGTGAACAAAGTGCTGTCCACTATACATTTATCAGTAGGTGACACAGCGGGATTTTTCGTGTCATAGCAACAGAACTGCAAAGGATAGCGAATATGCATTCCCTTTGCCATGTACGAAAAAGAGCTTATGTCCATGCTGACAACTCCTGTCAAACCAATCGCATTTTTGTCCTCTTCGGGAATATAGCCTGACATAGGGTAATGCACTCCCACATTTCCTATTGCAAGTTGGTAGTACTTCACGCCGTCAACCTCACACATAAATTGATTGAGGTCTACACCTTTTAACATACCCGACAAGGTGTCCCAATCATTATCAATTAAATTTCTCACAATGCTTCCAACCCAATCGCCGTCAATTCCGTATTCAGAAACGAAAGTAAAGTCAAGTTCACTTGATTTCTTCCAGTTGTAGATTTCGCAGAAGCCTTGAATGTGCAAAACACTTTGCGTTACATTTTCAAAGTACGAAACATATTTGGGTCTAGTAACCGATTGTCCGTCAACCATAACCGTTTCGTCAGCGTCATAGCTTGCATCCAAGTCTTCGGTGATAATTCCTATCGACATATTTATAGCATTTGAGAAAACACAATTAGTGAGGTTCACCATCGCATTCATAGTCTTTTTCTCTGCGCCGCTTCCAATGTCTTGAACGCTCGTGTTAATATAGAGCGACTGCGCACCGCTGTTGCGGATAATTGCGCCACGGATGTTAACATCCGCCGCCGCAGCGTAAATACAATAATATGCGTTTTCAACTATAACATAATTTATATTTATATTTTTCAGTCTTTCAACATTTTCGACGCCGTTTTGGAAATACTTATCTCTGCCGTCCACAACAATACCGTTTCCGCCGTGGATATAGTCGTAAAGCGATTCGCCTTCATTTAATGCTCTAGCCGCTCTTATTATTGCATTTTCTATGGTAACATTGTCAACAACAACTTTCAAGGTCGCATAAGTTTCGGTGGAAACTCCGTCCCAAAACGCTTCCACATCTTCCCTTGTTTGACGAAGTATATTGCCGTTTCCGTATAGACTGCAATACAGCGATTTTTCAGTATTATTCATTATCAAACCGGAATGAAGCACTATCGCAAAGTCGTCATTAACTCCCGTAGCGTCATATTGCGCTTTCGCTTGCGCGTTGACAAAGTCAAAACCTTCAAGGGTTACATTGTTTATAATGTCTTCAATCTCGCGCGCGGTTTTGTTTTGGTTCGCCCATTGTTCCCTTTGAGCCTTTGAAATCACGCCGATATTCACGCCGTTTTCTATAAGTTTAATATTATAAGTTGATGAAATTTCAATAGACTCATAGAGCGGGTATCTTGCTTTAAGTTTAACGGACGCATTGTTTGACGAACCCACCGTAAGCAATCCGTTTCCTGTTATAGAAAAACCATTACCTTGCGAACTTGAATCAAGCTCAAAATCTAAAAGGTAAAAATAATTCGCTATATCAGACGGCGCAGATAAAATTTTGTTTTCTCCGCCCACAACTGTGTAAATTGAACCCACTTCAAATAATAAATTATTAGAAAGCGCACCGTTACTAAAAGTTTTTCTGCCAAAAGTGCGTGTCATAGCAACACCTTTATCATCCTCGGCATTGCTATAATACAAATTTACTTCATAGATTGGCGGAAGTACCTTGATAACGAAACTTTCTATAATTGTGCCGGAGAATGCGCTTACTGTCGCTTCGCCCACGCTGTGCGCCACTAAATAACCGTTATCAATGCTAGCGATGCTTTCATCCGATGAAGCAAGCGTTACATTGCTAAGTTTAGATTTGACATCAATATAAATGCCTGCGCTGTTCAATGTGAGATATGGCTTTTCGCTTCCGTCATCAAGAATACTCCAAATATCGCTGTTTAAGAAGAAAATCTGTTTGAACACAATTTGCAAGGTGTCCACCTCAACTCCGTTACTTTTAGCAGTAATATTAGCGGTTACGGTGTTAGTGCCGCCATAGTTGATGCTCAAATAGCGCGTCGGTGTACCGCTTAGCGTACCTTTGTCCGTTTCCAAAGTATATTCGCCATCATAGTCAGGATTGAGAACCTCCTGCAAACCATAACCCTCTCCGTTCATTGTTATCAATTTGGTCTTAAAAACTTCGGTGGTTGAATTGCCGAGTATATTGAACGAAAAATCCGCATAGCGTTTTTTCGCATCTAAATTTTCAGGAGGATTTTTAAGTTTGGCGCGAACCGTAACGGCGCCTGCGTTTAATGCCGTAATAATACCGTTTTGGTCAATGCTAACCAAATCGTTCCCTGAAATTACTGACCAGTTGATATAGCGCTGTGAAGTGGTAGCATCTGCAGGATTTAACGCCGCTTCCATTTGATGACGGTCGCCAACTCCGAAATTCATAGGAATATTGTCGGAAATCGCTATGCCCATAACATCTGCGCTTGTAACGAGTATGCGGCAACGCGCCTTGATATTGCCCTCAGCAGTTGCCACAACATCA
>DATESK010000066.1:0-3712 GCA_035270865.1 Clostridia bacterium
AACTACGATTTTGCCCACAACATCGCCACGCTTTAATGGAGCTTTTAGAACTTCGGGCAATTCATACTTCAATTCGTATTTTGATTCCTCGCCACGCTTTAAGAATGCGCATATATTTTTTTCCGCAACAATCTTTGCAACGCTGCTCTTTCCGCGAATAACTTCAACCGTATTTTCAATCTCTGCATTATTTGCAAGCAATACCCTGTTTTCATAATTACCAAAAGCATAGTTTAACATCTTCGATACTTCGGCAAACCTAACCTTGGAATTGTCCACACCGATAATAACAGCCATTATTCGCATACCACCACGCTTTGCTGTCGCCGACAAACAGAACCTAGCTTCGCTTGTAAAACCAGTTTTTCCGCCGTCACAGCCGTTATAGAAACGGACAAGTTTGTTTGTGTTTGTTATTGTGGTTTTTCTTCCGTCTGGATGAGCGTAATCTTCAAGCCAAATGCGCGAATAATTAAAATACTGCGGATGTTTGACAAGTTCTCTTGTCATAGTGAAAACATCCTTAGCGCAAGAAAAGTTTTCAGGAGCGGGAAGTCCCGTGCAGTTTGAAAAGTGAGTGTTGGTCATTCCAAGTTCGTTTGCGCGCTTATTCATAAGGGTTACAAATGCGCCCTCACTTCCTCCCAAATATTCCGCAACAGCGACAGATGCGTCATTTGCCGATGCCACGACAATGCACTTTATCAAATCTGAAAGTTTATGCTTTGAGTTAGCGTCAAGGAAAACTTGACTTCCACCCATTCCGGCGGCTTCTGCACTCACGACAACCATATCATCCATTTTTATCTTACCGCTGTCAACCGCCTCAAGTGTTAAAAGTGAAGTCATAATTTTCACCATGCTCGCTATCGGCAATTTTTCATTAGGGTTCTTTTGGTATATAACTGTTCCAGTTTCATAATCGGCAAGATATGCAGATTTTGCGCTGTTTGCAAGCTCGTTGTTGCTAATCGGCGCATACTCGTTTGCTGTTTGAGATACCGTTTGATAATTTGAAGCTAGTGCGACTGACGGCATACCAAAAACCATTAAAACAATGAAAACCATCAGAAAAACACAGCTTATGCCCAAAATATTTTTTCTCATAAAAAAACCTCAATCTTTTTTATGGTTAGTTTGAGGTGTTTTTTCATAATTATGCAAAATACTTGAAGTTGCAATTTTTAAGTGTTTAGTTTTAATAATACCTTAAAAAACCGTCATCAAAATTCTTTAGCTATGAAAACAATTCTTCCGTTACCTTTGCAACATAATCAAAGCCTAGTATTGTGCCTAGATTTTCAGGTTTAATATCCTTGCCGTAAAATAAATACGGAACATTTTCTCTTGAGTGGTCGGTTGACGGAGTTGCAGGATCGCAACCATGGTCCGCAACAACTATGATTGAGTCATAATCCTTTAGGACTTGCATAATTTTGCCAAGATAACCGTCAAACTCTTCAACACATCTGCGGTATCCCTCGACATCGTTGCGGTGTCCGTAAAGCATATCGGTGTCAACTAGGTTTGCAAAAATCAGTCCTGAAAAATCTCTGCCAAGTTCTGTTAAAACAATTTCAAGTCCTTCCTTGTTTGAGTGAGACGGAATATGTTTTGTCAATCCCTTGCCGCAGAAAATATCGTGGATTTTTCCCACACCCACAACCTCAAGTCCCTTTTCCTTCAAGCGGTCAAGCATAGTCGCCTCTTGCGGAGGAAGAGAATAATCACGGCGGTTTGAAGTGCGATAGTAACCTTTTGAGCCAAGTTTGAACGGTCGGGCAATAATGCGTCCCACACCAAAATCTTCACCGCTCATAATTGCGCGCGCTTTACTACACATATCATACAATTCATCAAGTGGTATAACATCCTCATTTGCAGCAATTTGAAGCACGCTGTCCGCCGAGGTATAAACAATGGGTTTCCCCTCGTTTGATGACACATCGCCCATTTGAGCAATGATTTCCGTACCGCTAGCGGCGCAGTTGCCAATTATCTGCCTGCCAAATGCTAATTCAAGTTTTTGCACAATTTCATCAGGGAATCCGTTGGGAAAAGTTGGATAAGGTTTTTTTGTGATAAGTCCCGCAATTTCAAAATGTCCGCAGGTCGTGTCCTTGCCCACGGATTTTTCTGCAAGTCGCGCATACTTTCCAAGCGGTTTATCTGCTTTTGGTTCTATTGCAACATCATCAATATTATTAAGTCCTAAACTAACCAAATTAGGCACTTTTATGCCCTCAGATATACTTAAATAAGTGTTGCTTCCCTCATCGCCGTAGTCTTTTGCATCGACAGCCCCGCCAATTCCAAAGCTATCGACAACAAGAACGGTAACGCGTTTTTTATTGTTTTCCATACAATTATTATACTACAATAACAGGAAATAACAATCCCAAAATTATGAAAACTACAAAGTTCAAAGCGACATTTATGCCGTAAACTGAAAATACAAATATAACGGAGGGTTTAAGATTAGAAAAAATATTCCTACATCTATTGTTTGAACGATGATTGTCAAAGACTTGATTATTGTTACAATTGGAACTTTGGCTAAAGTATTGGTTGCGATTATTGCACCGATTTCGGATAAAACTTTGATTTCTATTGCAATTTTGATTTAGACACGCTCCCCGATTGTAATTATAACTTAAATTATTTCGGTTGCAATCATTGCCGCAAGATTTACCGCAGTTATTGCAAGACCCGAATTCAAGGATTTTGATGAGAGCGACAGTCATTAAAATAAAACATATTAAAAATACAGGTATGTATATAAAAATCAAATTGATTATGCCGCTTATAGAGAAACATGCAACCAAAATGCAAGAATACTTCCCTAACATAAAGCCTAAAATTAACAGCACACCCATAGAACATAGAGTAAGTATGAAATTTATAATGGAAAACAATAGAATAAAGTATCCTATAAGTTCAAAAATTGAGAACAAAAAAAATACCTTGAACGCGCCAAAAACAATATTATTTGAATTTACGCGGACAAATTGACCTTGACATTCCGCTATTGTGATACAAATTCCCGCGACAACGCCCGCCAAAAAAACAAGCGCACAGCTAAGGATTGCTTTTTTGTTTTCGCAGACAAATCTTTTTATATTGATAATAGTCAAGCGTACGCGGATATTCTTCACGCAATAATTTATGTTAGAGTTTGTCGGATTATGTAAAATTTAACTTAATGATTCTATTGCAGTCATAATAAAATGCTTATTGCTAGGTTTCCCTTTTCGCATATCAATGGTTTCGCCAAATTCCTCATAAAGCCTGTCAATGTCGGAATGCAACCACGCATAACCAATAGCGTTTTGTATATCCTTTTCGATAGCAGGCGCATTCTTAGCAAATTTTTCGGAGAGTTTTGGATAACCAACATACTTCAGCGGAAGAATTTCTTCATTTTCTAGTGCTAGTTTGATGAGTTCAAAAATGTAATGGTATCCGCATTTGTTTGGAAAAAGTCCAAGCGAAAGCAGATATTTTCGGATGCTTTGTGTGTAGTTGCTCATTTTTTATTCTCCGCTTGATATATAAAGTGATAATACCAATTATGCAATCAAACGGAACATATTATTTTGTCGCAATGTGTTAAAGAATGTCAATAATACAAAAAATTTTTACCTATCAAATTTTTAGTTGGATTTTTAATATAAAAAATAAAAATTTTACGCGCGCATTTGGGGGAAATTCC
>DATESK010000067.1:0-8078 GCA_035270865.1 Clostridia bacterium
ATCACGGTAAACAAAAATACTGATAACTGCAGTAAACTTATTTAAGAACTGGCGAAATTAGCCGTTCCATGCCTGAATGAAATTGGAATAACTTGACCAGCCCTGTGCGTTGCGATAGACATGTACACGGGCGCTAGGCACATAAATGATGAAGTTTGTGTTGCTGAAATTGAAAACATTATAGCCAAGAGTTGGAGGCGTGAAGCCTTTGAGCCGTATATACTGCAGGGAATCGCAACCCTTAAAAGCGTTACTTCCAATAGTTCTTAAAGTGCTTGGTAGAGTAATGTTTTTAATATTTTTGTCTTCAAAAGCTCTTGACTCGATTTCGATAACGGGCTTATCGTTAATTTTTTCGGGTATTTCAATTGTCCTGTCCCAAGTATTAAGACCTGTTATTACTATGCTGTTATTATTCGTAATAGTAGCATAACTGAACTTAAACACATTCTCGCTGAAAATTCCTGTTATGAGTAATGATATAATCAAAATAGCTAGAAGAACGCTGACGATGATGCAGCCTTTCTTGTTATGTTTTTTTAGTTTACTCTGAACTATTGCGGCGTTATAGGCGGGTGTGGGCGAATAAGAAGATTTAGTAAAAGCAGGTGTTGGAGTGTAAGGGAATGATTTTACAGAGGCGTCCACATCGGCGGCAGGGGCGGCGGAAAAGTCATAGTAATTATCGACTTTGCTATTTTTATTGTATCCGTCAACATGCGCTTTTAAGAGTAGCGCCCGGCGGGTGTCGCTGAACTGTTCATAAAGCCCTTCAATTATTCTGTCGTCTTCATCATTTGCGACCGAATGAGCCTTTTGCAAATCGCTAAGGTGAGAAGTGTCGGAGTAGTCGGAAAAATTTCTAGTTTTAACTTTTACCATACCGAACCAACCGCGCCAGTCGGCAGGATTTAGCTCGATTGCCTTGTCATAGGCGTTTTTTGCTTTTTCATACTCGCTAAGACTAATAAAAACATCGCCGTTTTTATTGTATTCTTCGGCTTCGGTTTTCTCTCTGCCGTAAATATTTTTTGTTATGTTTTGAGTGGTTGAGTAAACTTGCTTATTAGTAATTTTTTCTGCAACGAAAAGCGTGCCGCAATGCGGACAATAGCCTCTTCCTTTCTCCTCGTTTATTTCAAGTTGTGCGCCACAGTTTGAACACTGAGCCTCTATGTAACCCATTCACTCCTCCAGTCATACTATTATTCTATTATAGAAAATAGAATATGTCAATAATAGCGCAAAAAAGTAATAATTTCCTTTTTATTAAAAATCAAAAATGTAATTGATAAAAAAGTCGTTTTTGTTTTGTTTACACATACAAAAAAGCACGCAAATTCTTGCGTGCAATGCTTTATAAAACTCTTTAATTGATAATTTCGCTTTGCTAAATTGTAGCATATTTGGCGAAAGATTACAAATCGCAAAATTATGCAGTCGCGATGCTTGGATAGATATTATAAATCATCCGCATCTTGAACTGGGCGCTCGTAAAAATTCTCAGGACTGTACGGAGTACCCGTGTAGCTTCCGTTTGGATCAAAGTGCGTGCTTTGCATTTTTGATTTGCGAGGCGATTTAGCCGCATCTTTTGCGTTGACTGTTTTAGTCGCTTTGTCGCTACTACTATTCTTCTTGGTTTCTACGCTACTCTTGCTTTTTTTATTCTCTACGCTACCGCTATTCTTCTTGGTTTCTACGCTAGTGCTATTTTTCTTGTTCTCTGCGCTACTACTGTTCTTATTCTCTGCGGTAGAGTTATTTTTCTTAGATTCTGCTTTGCTACTGGATTCTACACTAGTGCTGTTTTGGGTTTCTGCGCCGCTACTGTGATGCTCCTTTGTTTCTTTGCTGCGTTTCAACTTTTTCTTATCACCGCTGTCCCGACCGTAATCGGTAGTAGCGGTGTTGCCCTTAGTAAGTTTTCCTGTGGTTGTAGCGGGAGGTATTGGCGTAGGTGTAAGTCTTATGGCAACAGGAGTCCCTGGCTCGTTATGGTCAAAAGGACTGAAGTTTTGAAGTGGTACTGCTCCGAGTTTTGCTAAACTAGCATTCTTTTTTACTTTTTTCATAATCATAGTATTTTCAAAAGTGACGAAATTATGCCCAGTTATCTAAAACGGCTTATGCTCACTTGTCAAAAACGACTTATGCTTACTTATAAAAAAGTCGTCTACTTATCTAAACGACTTATGTACATTTATCAAAACGCTTATGCTCACTTAGCGCATTATCAAAACGCTTATGCCCACTTTTCTAAAAACGATTTAATTGAATTTTCGTACATAGTTTTATCATGGTAGTATGCGCCGACATGTTCCGCGCCCTCAACTATATGTAATTCCTTTTCGCTCTTGCAGGCTGCGTAATTTTGTTTTGCCATATCCACGCTGACGGTTGCGTCCTCCGAACCGTGGAAGAATACAAAGGGGATTTCGGCGGATTTAAGAGCAACTAAGGTGTTGGTATCCTTAAAACTGTATTTAGCAAAAATTTTGCTATAAATATTAACGATATACAAAAATGGGAAACACGGCAGATGCGCTTCTGATTTAATCATTTTTTTAAGCACAAGCCAAGGCGAGGTAAAACCGCTGTCGCATATCGCGCCTTTAACTGCCGAGGGAATTTGAGTGCCGCTGACAAGCATTACGGTTGCGGCGCCCATTGAGATTCCATACAGAAAGATGCTTGAATTTTCGCCGAATAATTCGACTGCTTTGTCTATCCACAAACTCAAATCTTTGCGGTCAAGCACGGAAAAGCCTACATATTTTCCATCGCTATCGCCGTGTGCGCGGTCGTTTAAGAACAAAAGATTGTAGCCTAAACCGTGAAGATACGGAGCAATATTTGAAAATTCCCGCGCGGGATGACTTGAATAGCCATGTATGCAAATTATGAGTTTATTGGAATTTTCGACTCTCCAAAGTTTTGCGCGAAGTGTAAGGTTATCAAAAGATTTGATTTCCAAACTTTCTTTCTCCGTTCTTTTGTATTCCTCCATAGCGGGTTTTCTTTTCGCGTTTATTGCTAAGCGTTTCTCCGTCCAATGGCGAGGTATCCCGAAATCGGAATAGGGCTTGCGCTTGATAATATAGCTGAAAATAAAATAGCCTGCTATAAACAAAATTATGACAAGACCAAAAAGCGCGCCAAAAACAGAAGCTATTATTAAGGCTGTTTGACTCATAAACTCACTCCAAAATTTTATTTAATGATTTTACTTTTTATATTAAACTAATATATAGAACTTTTTATTCAATATTGCGTTATTTTTTTGTTCGCTATAATCTAGCAAGATTAAATTTTTAACTTCAAGTGGCAAACAGTTGGGTAAACAAATTAAAGTGCAATTTCACTGCACTAACAAGGCGTAATAAAAAACAATCGCCCGCAGTTGCGGACGATTGTTGAAAGTTTTTTGATTATTCCTCGGATATTGCGCCTACCGGGCAACCATCTTCACAAGCTCCGCAGTCAATGCATTCGTCTTTGTTAATAACATATTTGCCGTCGCCCTCTGATATTGCGCCTACCGGGCAAGTGTCCGCACACGCTCCGCAACTGATACATTCATCACTAATTACTCTTGACATAATCGTTTTCTCCTTGTAAGTTTATCTACAAATATAATAACACGGCATAGTAAAATTGTACAGTCATTTTCTAAATTTTCTACTTGCATACAAATACGGTTAATCAAATACAAGTTAATAAATTTTTAGCAGAATTATAGTTCGGTCGTAAGTTTATTCCTTGATTTCGTCGTCGCTATCATCGCTTATTTCACTGGCATTTTGGCGCACAGTAATTCCCAAATCTTCCAATTTGTAGTCGTGTCGCTCAAGTGTGCCGTCCTTTGACATAACTTTGGCAGTTACTACTTGACGGAGAAGATCGTTATTTTCAACAATGCCCTCTCCGTCCTTTGTTTTAACTTTTGAACCAAGTTTCGGCATAAGTTTGTAGACTTCGCTATAATATTCGTTTTCGTACTTCAAACAGCACATAAGTCTGCCGCAGCAGCCGCTAATTTTTTGAGGATTGAGGGAAAGTCCTTGTATCTTTGCCATTTTGATTGAAACCTTTTCAAAATCGGGCAGGTGAGAGGTGCAACAACACGGACGGCCACACACGGCAAGCGCGCCCCGCATTTTTGTGTCGTCGCGCTCGTAGATTTGGCGTAGTTCGATTCTAAGTTTGAAAACGGAGGCAAGCTCACGGACGAGTTCACGGAAGTCCACTCTGCCGTCTGAGGTAAAATAGAAAATAAGTTTATGGCGGTCAAAAGTGTATTCGGCGTCAACTATTTTCATATTGAGTTTCAAAGTTCCAATTTTTTCGTTGACTACAACGATTGCCTTTTCCCTGTCCTCGATATTGCGCTCGACCTGCTTTTCGTCCTTTTCGGTAGCCTTGCGCACAACGGGTTTAAGCGGTGACACAATTTCCGATTCCGCAACTTCTTTGTTGGGAATGACAACACGACCGAATTCCACTCCGCGCGCCGTTTCAACAATAACTCCGTCATTTTCTTCAAATTGTATTTCCAAAGGATCGAAGTAATATGTTTTGTTTGTGTTCTTAAATTTTATTCCTACAATTAATGCCATTTATATTTGACCTCCAACATTCCAAAGTAAAGCGATTCAAGTACTGTTGTCGCGCTGATATGGAAGAAGATTTTTTTTCGTGCTTCTGTGATGAAGCCTTGAATTTCCACGATTGCCTTTTCGCTAAATTGCGGTGCAAGAGCGGATATTTCAGTTAAAAGATGTTTTGATAAAACGATTTCTTTGCCAAATCTCACAACTAAAATATCGCGAAGCAAGATTGACAGTACCGATAAATAATCGTCTAAATTTTTGGGAATATACGCTGCGGATAAATACTTTGCTATATCCGAAGATTTTGTCATATTTGTGAGCATATCAAGGGCGGAGCGGTAGATTGCGGTATATTCGGGCTCAAGCGCAATCTTGTGCGCCTTGCCTAGTTCTCCTTCAGAGCAGGCGGCGGCTATGGTAGACAGCTCGCTGTTTGAGGTTAATGCAAATATTTCCTTGTAAACCGTTTCATAGTCAAACAAATCCAAATTTACG
This sequence comes from Clostridia bacterium, assembly GCA_035270865.1. Classification (GTDB taxonomy): domain Bacteria; phylum Bacillota; class Clostridia; order Christensenellales; family CAG-917; genus STD2-102. Next base: position 5,109 of record DATESK010000067.1, read on the forward strand.
ATGCGGCAACGGGATTGTATTGTATCCTTCATTGCCGAAACATTTGATACGCCGAGAATTATTGTTACGCCCTCAGGCGGTTCTTCCAAAGTTTTAAGCAATTTATTCTGCGCTTGAAAATTCATTTGGTCGGCGCAGAGAATAAAATAAAGTTTTGGTTTGTCGTCATATGCCTTGATATACGCGCTTGAGGTCAGTTCGCGAATGTCCTCAACCTTTATTTGTCCGCGTTCAAGGTTTATCCAAAAAACATTAGGATGATTATAGTGCAAAACTTTTGTGCAATCGGCGCAATCGGTGCAGGCGTTATTGGTTACGCAAAAGGTGGAACATGCCATCATCATAAAAAAGCTAGCGATAGCCTCATCATCAGGAGATACAAACATATAAGCGTGGGATAATCCGACTTTCAAATCATTTTGAAGTATTTGATAAGCGCGACTTTCTCTCAGCGCGTTTTCAAAGAGAATTTGCTTCACTTGAAAACTCCTTTTGCTTTTAACGCGTTTAGAATTTTGTTGTGTGTATCTACTTTGTTTTGGCATGGTTCAATTTTTATAACTCTGCCATTGGACTTTTCGGCTTCGTTGACATAAGCGCGGTAAACCATACTGTGAAAATCCGAATTTTCCTGTTCTAATCTGTCGGTCTTTTTTACTGTGCGGAAAGCGTCCGCAGGTGATAAGTCAATAAAAATTGTTATATCGGGTATGCAATCTTCAATCGCTGGCGCGTTAATTTGACGAACTAATTCAATGCCAAGACCGCGTGCGCAACCTTGATAGGCTATAGAGCTGTCAATAAAGCGGTCGCATATTACTATTTTGCCCGCGTTAAGTGCTGGACGAATTACTTCATTCACATGCTGTGCGCGGGACGCGGCATAAAGCAATGCTTCGGTAAGCGGGTGCATTTCTTTGTTGCCTATTGACATAATTATCTTGCGGATTTGTTCGGAAATCGAAGTACCTCCCGGTTCTCTTGTGAAAATTGCCTCTTGCTTTGTGCGCCTCAAGTAATCGTGAAGCATATCAAGCTGAGTGGATTTTCCGACTCCCTCGCAACCTTCAAATGTGATAAAAGTACCTTTCATAATGTCCTCAAAATCTGCTTTTTCTTTTAGTCAATAACATTTTCTATTATAACACATATTTTGCCCGTTACAAGATTAAAAATGCTATTTTCACGGCGCATTAGAAAATTTAGTTTTTCAGCGGTAATTCGTTCGCCTGCAAAAAGTATGGGCGAGCCGGGCGGATAACATCCGACCTCTATTGCGCTTACACGGTTAAGAGAATTTTTAAGTTCAACAAATTCGGTTTTGCTGTTTTTGCATAAGGGCGAAAGTGTCGAGGGAAATTCAAGCGTGTTAAGTGAGTTGTTTTCATTACTAATACATTTTGAATTGCGGTTACTGTCATTTGGTTGCAGATTTGTTTTGTCAACAAAATCAATATTCCGATATTCCGAATTGTTATCAAAATCAACAATCAATAATTTTGATTGGTCATCAATAGTAGTAATTTTGAGTTTTGAATTGTTATCGTCAATTACAGTTGTCGGGACTAGTTCCGACAACGCTTTTGAAAGCGCGGGAAGTCGGTTCATATTAAACGGCGTACAGATAAAAACGCACCATTCGCCCCACTTCATTTCGGGGTAGATATTCTTTTTTTCTAGTTTTTCTGCATCAACATTTATCACTAACCGCGAAAAATCGTGCATGGGACTTTCTGCATTCTTGTAGCTATATTTTAGGTTCTCCAACATAAGGGTGTCGATAGCCTTTTTAAGTTCTGCATAAATTTTTTCCCCTTCATTTTGATATAGTTCTCGCGCGTAATCTAAAGAACCCATAGTAACATAAGAAGGACTTGATGTGTGCAAATTAGCACGATAAAGTGCGCATTGTGTCGATAAGTCGCAGTTTATATTCAAAACCGCACCACCCGTAAAGACGGGCATAGTCTTGTGCAAACTGTCGACGGTTAGGTCTGCATATCGGCAAGCGGAAGGAGGCAACAAAGAAGAAAAGGCGAAGTGCGAACCGTGTGCCTCGTCCACCAAAAGTAAAGAGTTTTTGCTACGAGTGACTTTTGCAATTTCTTCAACTTCAAGCGCGTTTCCAAAGTAGTCGGGAGAGGTGATAACAACCGCGCCTATTTTTGAATCACGCGATAGAGTTTCTAAAATTTTATCAGCGCAAAGTGGTAACGGCAAATCGGCGTCATCAAATTCGCGCCTTATTAGCGTAATTTCAAATCCAAAAAAATGGCAGGCGCTAAAGACGGATTTGTGCGAAAGCAAGTCTATTGCGATACTGTCGGTTCGGGTTCTTATTGCGCCAAGAGCGGTGAAAATCGCGCTGGTTGCGCCCGCTGTGAAAAATAAACTTTTTTTAACCCCGTAGGCATCAGCCATTAAATTTTCGGCGCAAGCGATAACACCGTTAGGGCAGTTTAGGTTGTCGGAAAAAGAAAGTTCGGTTATGTCAAAAGGCGCGCTAGCGTAAAGTGAGTATTCGTCATTAAAAGTTCTTAGATTATTCGCCAAACTGTTATTTGGGGAATTATCATTTGACGAACTGCCATTCTTTGGATTGCTATTTGCCATACTGTTACTTTGCGAATTGTCATTTTCTAATGTGGAGAATTTCCAACTACTATTTTTGAGCTTGTCAATTTGCACACCTGAGTGCGCGGGCATATGGAAGCGGTTTTTCTCGTCCGCATAATTTTTTAACATTTTATAAAGGGGCGCATTAAAATTATTTGTAGTCATTTTTGCCTTGACAACGCATTTTTGTTTTACATTATTCTACATACAAAAGGTCGGCAAGTCAATTCAATATGAATTTAAAATTGAGTTATGAGCGAACCTAAATCATAATTTTCTGCCCGCTTTTTTGTTTATACTAAAAATATTTTTTCCACTTTCAAACTGAATTTGAATTTTCATTCAGAGTTTAAG
>DATESK010000068.1:0-4888 GCA_035270865.1 Clostridia bacterium
CGGCTACACGAAAGAAGAATGGAAAATGGTTGTTGAAACAAGAAAGATACTTCACGCGCCAAATATGAAAATCACCGCTACTACTGCCCGTGTACCCGTTTATTACGGACATAGCGAGAGCATAAATATCGAGTTTGAAAAACCCTGCACGCTTCAAGGCGTGAAAGATGCTCTAGCCAACCAAAAGGGACTAGTTCTTATGGATGACCCGCAAAACGGCGTTTATCCTACTCCACTAGAAACTGAAAATCGCGATGAGGTTTTTGTGGGCAGAGTTAGGCTGGATTATTCCGTTGATAGCGGCGTAAATCTTTGGTGTGTTGCCGACAATATCCGAAAGGGCGCGGCAACAAATGCAATTCAAATTGTTGAGCTTTTAATTGCCAACAGAATGGAGGGTTAAAATGATATTTCAAGGTTGCGGAACAGCGTTAATCACGCCTTTTACTAAGGACAATGTGGATTTTGATGCGTACTCAAGACATCTTGATTTCCAACTTGAAAACGGTATAGATGCAGCTATTGTGTTAGGCACGACAGGCGAACCGTCCACAATGACGGCGGAGGAAAAGACCGCCGTAATTCGCCTTGCCATCTCAAAACTTAAAGGTAAAATTCCCGTTATAGTCGGCGCAGGTTCCAACTCCACCGCCGCCGCCGTTGAGAACGCAAAACAAGCCGAAGAGCTTGGAGCGGATGCGATTTTGGTCGTTACTCCCTACTACAACAAATGCACGCAAGGCGGACTTACCGCGCATTACAGCGCAATTGCCGATGCCGTTTCTATTCCCATTATTGCCTACAATGTGCCGGCGAGAACTGGCGTTAACCTTCTGCCTGCAACATTTGCAAAACTTGCTAAGACCTATTCAAATATCGTTGCAATCAAGGAAGCAAGCGGCAATATCGACCAAATTCAAGAAGTTATCAGGCTTACAGACGGCATTGCCGATGTATATTCGGGCGATGATAGTTTAACTGTCGCAATTTGCGCTATGGGTGGCAAGGGCATTATTAGCGTTGCTTCAAATATCATACCGAAATATATGGCGGATATGTGCGACAGCTTTTATGCAGGCGATTTGAAAACTGCAAGAGCTATGCAACTTAAGGTTTTACCGTTCATCAAAGCATTGTTTTCCGAAGTCAACCCTATACCCGTAAAGTATGCGTCAAAGCTTATGAGACTCTCAAGCGGAATTGTGCGTTTGCCTCTTACCGAAATCGCCGAAGACAACGCAAAAACTTTGAAAGCGTTACTTGAAGATTTAACAGATAAACTTTAATTAAATTTTAGCGCGCAAAATGGTTTGCTAACAAAACCGATTTTGTGCGCTAAAAACATAGGAAACGAGGTCAAAATGATAAATATTGCTATATGCGGCGCATCGGGCAGAATGGGCCGAACTATCTATAAATCCCTGATTGCAAACAAAGAATTTCAAATATTATTCGGTGTGGATGCATATACGCCTACGGATTTGCCTTTCCCCGTTTACAAATCTTTTGCCGACTGCGCGCTAACCTGCGATGTAATTTTAGATTTTTCTATCCCCCAAACACTAGAAGATATTTTGGATTATGCGCTTGCAAATGAATGCAAAGTGGTTTTATCAACAACGGGACACTCCCCTGAACAGATAGAAAAAATCGTTGCTGCTTCAAAAAAAATCGCAATTTTCAGGTCTAGCAATATGTCGCTTGGAGTAAATTTGCTTGCCAGTCTTTCCAAGGAAGCGTCCAAATTTTTAGGCGATACCTACGATGTTGAAATTGTCGAAACTCACCATAACGCAAAACTTGACGCGCCCTCAGGTACGGCAATTATGCTTGCAGATGCAGTCCGCGAAGTGCGCAACAACCTTACCCCTGTTTACGGCAGACACGATAAGGCAAAAAGACGCGCGGCAAGTGAAATAGGAATTCATTCCTTGCGCGGCGGCACAGTTATAGGCAAGCACGATGTTTGTTTTTTTGGCGCGGGCGAAGCTATTAAGCTATCCCACGAATCCGAAAGCAAGGAAATTTTTGTGAACGGCGCATTGCGTGCTGCAAAATTTTTGATGAACAAAAATCAAGGACTTTTCGATATGAATTCGATTATCGGCGACTTTTACGCAGTTACCACGATATCGGGAGATGAGAATATCACTTTGATTTCATTAGACAAAACAACTCAGTCCGACTTTACTGCTCTATTGAAACATATTGCAAACAATAATATAAATTTGGATATGATAAGTCAAACAATAAATAAAGACGCGACAATTTCCGTCAGCTTTACTCTAAGTGATTTCGATAACAAAAAACTGTTTGCATTGCTCGACAGCGCAAAAATAGATTATTCTAAAACGATAGGCACGGCAAAACTTACGATTGAGGGCGCAGGAATGGAACATAAGAGCGGAGTTGCCCTTGAGGTTATGAATGTTTTGGCGACAATTTCAGCAAAAATCTTTGCAATAACCACCAGCGAAACAAAAATCTCCTGTTGCATCAATGCATCTGCTTTGAATACTGCTGAAGAAGCGTTGAAAGAACATTACGGAATTTAGTTGTAAAACAGCGAGATTTGATGTTTAGCGGTAATTAAACTTATTAAAGCGAATTTAGTCAATGCTTTTAACAATAGCGCTCTATTGCTGTTATACATTTAATGCAATGATTTTTTTGATGTAATACTCTTTTCAAACAATGTTTTCTTGTTAATATATTGCAGTAGTTATTGATTATCTAAGTAGAATATACACATTAGCGTTTTATATTAAATGCTTGCAAAGTGCACAGAATTATAGTACAATTACAAGTCGTTGGTATATAGCTTTAAGTTAGCTAATCGTAGTATATAGCTTTAAGTTAGCTAATCGTTAGTAAATAGCTTTAAGTTAGCTAATCGTTAGAATATAGCTTTAAGTTAGCTAAAATGAAATTGAGAAAAGAAATATAACGCTCACATTTTATGTGCATCGCTTTAAAAAAACTTCTTTCATTACTAACAACTAATAAACCGTGGAAGAGTATCGAAGTGGTCATAACGGCCCGCACTTTATCGGGCGGTGCCATTATAAGAAATCATACTGCTTTCTACAAAATTACTAACAATTTAATATAACCGTGGAAGAGTATCGAAGTGGTCATAACGGCCCGCACTCGAAATGCGGTAACGAAGCAATTCGTTCGTGGGTTCGAATCCCACCTCTTCCGCCAAATGAGACAGTGTTGAACCGTTTAGAGGAAACTCAAACGATTCAATGCTGTTTCTATTTTTAGCCGATTTTACAATTAATTTATTGCTTTTCACTAAATGGCAAAAATAGACCCTATTGAACCTTAAACCTTCAAAAGACATAAAAGACAATTTTCGCTATTGAAGAAAAGAAATAAGTATTATATAGTTATTTTATAATAAAATTTATTAAAATAGGGGGTAATTATGAAAAAAATTAAGATGCTTGTACCAATTTTAATGTTAGCTATGATGTTTAATGCCGGTATATTTATGTTTTCAACTGATGGAAACATAGCGGAAGCTTATGGCGCGCAGTTGTTTTGGGTTGGAGACTTAGATCCGCCTGTTTTGTTGGGATGGGATTTAGTTGACGGGGGCAAACACCTGGATTGGGGTGGCTCTACTCAATATTCAAATGCATGGACAACAGGAGTTAATGCGTGGAATCAACGACATAATGTTATACGTCAAGACACAGGTTGGACAGTAAAAGACGCTGACGTTGGCGACTGGTATGAGGAGAGTAATAGAATTGGTGATGTCGGGGCGGGTTATGGTGCATATATTAGGTTTAATAGATACAAAATGGACCAATTTTCTGATAACGCAAAGATACATGCAGTAATGCATTATGTTGGTTTTGCATTAGGCTTAGGTCTCTATGATAATCTTCCTGATGTTATGAATACAACAATAGACCCTACAGCTCCAATAACTTGTACAATGGGTTGGGATATAAGAACTTTTGATGAATTATATTACAATGTTTATTAAATAGTGGAATATCAAAAAAACCATTAGTGTTAAAAGCCAATGGTTTTTTTTCGGGAGATGAAAAATTGAAAATAGTAACAAAAAAAATATTTAAAAAATCGTTAATAATGTGCATAATATTGATATGTTTATTTGCATTTTGCAGTTGCACGCCAAATTTAACATTAGCAGAAGAGTATGAGTTGTTGGTTTCTGATGATACACCTACTGACCCTGTTTTTTCATCATATACGATTGATGTAAATAAACTAGAAGAAGTTGTTGGGAGTGCAGATAGTGTTTTTATTGCTAAAGTTAAAGAATATAAAGGAACTATAAATGTATCTGTTGGTACACCTGCAACTATATTTGTTGTTGAAGTAATAGAAAACATAAAAGGCAATTTAATTAAAAACATTGATATCGAATTAACAAAATCTGGTGGCTTGACTAAAAAGCGTAAAAGCAAAGCAATATATATTGGTGACATAATGCCCAAAGTAAACGAGTATTATGTTTTTTCGATTTTCGTACAACTTGATGGAAAAATATTGTCAACTGGACCAAATTCAAGTATTAAAATAGAAAATTATCAAAACTTGCACGAAGATCCGAAATATAAAGAATTTGTTGAAGCATATGAAAATGAAGTAGTATTTGATAGGGAAAGAAGGGAATCTATTTATGAACAGGATAACAATGAGTATAATTGAAATTAAGAATTTAACAAGAACATACGATTCGAATGATTCAAAAGTTATAGCTGTTGACAATGTTTCGCTCACATTTTATGTGCATCGCTTTAAAAAAACTTCTTTCATTACTAACAACTAATAAACCGTGGAAGAGTATCGAAGTGGTCATAACGGCCCGCACTTTATCGGGCGGTGCCATTATAAGAAATCA
>DATESK010000069.1:0-4116 GCA_035270865.1 Clostridia bacterium
TCCTAATATTTTTTTTATTGTTAGCAATACAACTTTTTACTACTTATTTTTGTGGCAATCAAACCCAAATTATTAAGGCAATAAATCCACAAAATTTTATTATTTATTGTTTAAGCAATCAATTCCCGGAAGAACTTTACCCTCTAAAAACTCTAATGATGCTCCGCCACCAGTTGAAATGTGTGTCATTTTATCCGCATACCCAAGTTGTGTAACCGCCGCCGCGCTGTCTCCGCCGCCAATAATCGTGATTGCGTCCGAATCTGCGAGTGCCTTTGCGATAGCCTTTGTTCCGACAGCGAAATTCTCAAACTCGAACACGCCCATAGGTCCGTTCCAAACGACCGTCTTTGCGTTTTTGATTACATTGCTAAATTTTTCTATTGTCTTTGCGCCGATATCCATACCCATCCAACCGTCGGGGATATTTCCGTCAACCGTCTTACGCTCGGCGTCTGCTTTGAATTCATTCGCTATAACATTGTCTTCGGGAAGAAGAAGTTCAATTCCCTTAGCTTTTGCTTTATTAAGCAATTCTTTTGCAAGCTCAATCTTATCGTCCTCACAAAGTGAATTGCCGATTGTGAAGCCCAATGCTTTTTTGAAAGTGTATGCCATACCGCCGCCGACAATGAGCGCGTCAACCTTATCTAAAAGGTTGTTAATAACGCCAATCTTGTCGCTGACTTTTGCACCGCCTAAGATTGCGACAAAGGGACGAGCAGGATTTTCAAGCGCGCCACCCATAAACTTCAATTCTTTTTCGATAAGGAATCCGCTCACGGCATCTTTAACAAATCCGTATTGGACGATACCTGCAGTGGATGCGTGCGCACGGTGCGCCGTTCCAAATGCGTCATTAACATAGATGTCGGCAAAAACGGATAGCTCACGGCAGAAATCTTCATTATTCTTTTCTTCTTCAGAGTGGAAACGGAGATTTTCAAGCAAAACGACCTCGCCGGCCTTACAGTTAGCAACTGCAGCTTTTGCAGACTCGCCGATACAATCTGTTGCAAATGTAACTTTACCGTTAAGCAACTGGTTAAGACGGTCGGCTACAATTTTAAGACTGCATTTTTTCATCGTGATTTTGGTAAGTTCCTCGCGGCTCTTTCCCTCGTCTTCGGGTTTAACCTTCTTGATTTCCTTAGAAAAAATACTGTACGGTCTTCCAAGATGTGAACAGAGAATGACTTTTGCGCCATTGTCCATCAAATAATTAATGGTAGGTAACGCGCCGTTTATACGGTTTTCGTCTGTGATAACGCCGCCCACAATCGGGACATTAAAATCTACGCGTACCAAACACTTTTTGCCTTTGACATCAACATCTTTGATTGTTTTCTTTGCCATAAACATCTCCTTATATGAAAAAAATTTTGTTATTATTTCTATTAAAACTTAACTTAAAAACCAAATATTACCATACTCAACGAGCAATATTATATCACGCGGTTGTACACAAAGCAAGAAAATTAAACGACACACTTTGCCAAATTAAAATTTTGTTAGATGCCCTGCCGTTTTTCGGCGAACAAAAAACTTTATCAAATGCTTTGTCGTTTTACGGTCTAATATTTTGTCAAATGCTTGCTGTTTTTTTTGAACTAATATTTTGTTAGATGCCCTGCTGTCATAAGATTTTCAAAGTTTTGTTGCCTCATTGCCTCATAGACGACAATAGCGACAGAGTTAGATAAATTTAATGAACGAGCATCTGCAATCATTGGAATACGGAAAGCGTTTTCATAGTTTTCATTCAATAATTCTTCGGGAAGTCCTTTTGTTTCTTTACCAAACAGAACATAACAATCCTGTGTAAACTCAATTTCATCGTATCGCTTTTGAGCTTTAGTAGATGCAAAATAAAATTTTCCGCCTGCGTTTTTTTCAAAAAATTCTTCAAGATTTTTGTAAACAGTAATGTCCACAAAATGCCAGTAATCAAGTCCTGCGCGTTTTAGGGCGCGGTCGGAAATATCAAAACCCAGCGGTTCAATCAAATGCACTCTGCTACCTGTCGCAGCGGCAGTCCTAACAATATTGCCCGTGTTCTGCGGTATTTCAGGTTCGACCAAAACTATATTCATATTCAACTCCGTAATGTTAATCTAAAAATTTAACATCCATATATTTTTCAAAAAAATTCTTCCACAACACCCAACAAGTCATCAAGCGTTTTAACCGAAGTTATTGCAGTCCTTACCGCTTTAGGGTTGGGAATGTTTTTTGCATAATAACAAAGGTGCATTTTCATATTGTTTGCAACAACCCTTTCAGACATATACATTTTCATCGTTTCAATCTGTCTTAAAATATCGGTTTTTATGTTGATTTCATATGCTTTTCCCGCAAGTTCGGCAAAGATGTAGGGTTTGCCTAATGCGCCTCTCGCAATCATAAAGGCATCGCAGCGTGTTAGTTCCGCCACAGCCTTTGCGCTCTCCCTATCCACTATATCGCCGTTTGCAATAACAGGTATTTTTACCGCTTTCTTTACCTCTGCAATAAGCGACCAATCCGCTTTGCCCGAATAAAATTGTTCGCGAAAGCGTGTATGAACGGTTACCGCGCTTGCTCCGCCACGCTCGGCGGCAATCGCGCACTCCACCACATTCGGTTTGCCCGTTTCAAAACCCGAACGGAATTTAGCCGTTACAGGCTTTTTTCCGCCCTCTACCGCGGCGCGCACAAGTTCGGAGATAAGAAGGGGAGATTTCATAAGGGCAGAACCTTCGCCGTTTGAAGTTATCTTGCGGACGGGGCAACCCATATTTATATCGATAATGTCGAATTTTTCCAAAAGCGGATTGCCACAAGCCTTAAAAATTTGTTCGGGTTCCGAACCAAAAAGCTGTACTGCCACGGGACTTTCGCCCTCAGTTACTGCAAGCAAAATTTTGCTGTTTGGATTATTATAGTTTAATCCCTTAGCGCTAACCATTTCAGTTACGGTAAGTCCTGCGCCATAGCTTGCGCACAATGCCCTAAACCCGACATCGGAATAGCCCGCAATCGGCGCGAATATAAAATCGCTTTTTAATGTAACATTGCCAATTTTCATAGTAGGCAACCTAGCACAGTTTGACGCTGTTCCAAACTGCGTCCATTTCCTCAAGGCTGTAGTCGGACATTTTCTTACCGTCCTTTGTCAGTTCTTTTTCCACAAGCTCAAATCGACGCATAAATTTTTGTGTTGCAGCTTTCAAGGCAAGTTCGGGTTCAATTTTCAAAAAACGCAAAACATTGACGACAGAGAACAACAAATCTCCGCCTTCCATTTCCTTGTCGGCATCACTTGCCGATAGAACTTCGCTTAGCTCTTCGCTTATCTTGTCAATTGCGCCCGAAATCTCTTTCCAGTCAAATCCCGCTTTGCTTGCCTTTTTTTGAATTTTGTAGGCATACAAAAGTGACGGCATATTTTGGGGAACTAACTCCATTGCGTTTGCAAAACTTGTGTAGCCCTTTTCCTGCTTTTTAGCTTCATTCCAAAAATTCAATGCCTGTTCGGGATTATCGGCGTGATTCTGTCCAAATATGTGCGTATGTCTTGACAATAGTTTTTCACATAGCGCACTCAACATATCACTGTAGTCAAAACTTCCCTTGTCCATTTCAATATGAGTGTGAAAAACCGCTTGAAGCAAAACATCGCCCGTTTCCTCAAGCATCATAGCGCTGTCGGCTTTATCTATTGCTTCCACCAACTCATAGGCTTCTTCAATAAGGTTGATGCGAATACTTTCGTGCGTTTGCGCCCTATCCCACTTGCAACCGTTTTCTCCGCGTAGTGTTATCATAATATCAATAAGGTCGCTAAAATCAAATCTCTTGCTGTCGGTTATTTCCTCTGCGGATAAGAGCAACACGGCAGGATAGCAATTTAATTCCAAAACCTTTGAAAGTGGAATTTGTGTTTTACCATCCGTTGTAAAAATCGAAACGCACTTTTCTCTTCCGTAGCACAATATTAGCTTGTTAAGCGCGACAGCAAAGCCTTTTTCTTCATTAACCGCCACCAAAAGCGGAATCCGTTTTGAAGGAAAAAATACTCTGCTGTTTGCAATATCGTCAGCTATGTAAAAAGCGTGTGATTTTCCACGCGCTTCA
>DATESK010000070.1:0-5585 GCA_035270865.1 Clostridia bacterium
ATCAAAGTGTGTTCCATAAAAGAGTGGAATATGATTTGGAACTTGACTTAAAATCCGATTTGTTATCCTTTGCAAAAGAAATAGAAAGGCTTGAACCAACAGGTTTTGGCAATCCTAAACCGACATTCAAAATGCAAGGGGACAACCTGAGCTTCAAGCAGATAGGTGCGACGAATCATATCAAACACTCCGACCGCAATTTTGAGGTTATAGGATTTACTAAGATTGACAATATTTTGTCTGCAAAGTGCAAAACGGATTTTGAGGTGTCGCTTACTAGAAATGTATTTCAAAACAACGAAACTGCGCAAATTATTGTGCGTGGAATATATGTCGATGAAGTGAAAAACCTAAGTGATGAAGACTATTTGCTTTTTTCAATTCATCAACTCTCACATCTTCAAACTTCTCAAGAATTGACAACTGTAACTGTTTCGGCAGAAGAAATTGCAAATTACTTAGAGAAACCGTTCGGCACATTGTTTGTGTGTTTTACTCGCGCAGGGCTATATAGGTTACATAATGAAATAAAGGAAAAACTTCCACATTCCGTAGGTGTTGCGCCCAATCTTAATCCTGAAAATCAAATTATCATTTGTCCTAGCTGCAATTTTGATTTCCGATTTTTCAATAATATTATTTTTGCCGAAATTCCTCAAACTTGCGGTTATACTGAACTTATGGCAAAAGATGGAAAAGTCAAGATAATTAAGGACGCGGAAACTTTTAGTTTTCCAAAGATTGACGAAAATTTGTTAAGACAGGTGTTTGTTGAGTTAAGGGCTATGGCAGACAAAAAAATGAAGATGCAAAGCCTTGATGTTATGCTAAAACTAATGCACAAATCTATTGCAATAACAAAATATGAACTTGCCTTAGCACTACAAATATTTTTTGAGCTTCACTTGCTTTCGGTTAATGTTCGGGGTATCATTGAGGTATCAAATAATAAAACCCAGTTGCGGGAATCAGCAACTTTTTATAACTTACAAAAATGAGTACATATATGGCAGACGAACTTCTAATAGAAAAAATTAAAGCGGCGTATTCCGAACACGCCGATGTCGTGCTAAAAGCATACGACTTTGCAAAGAGAGCGCACGAAGGTCAAAAGCGCAGCTCGGGCGAGGACTATTTCATTCATCCTTGCGCCGTAGTTGAAATTTTGACGGATTTCGGATTTGATGCGACGACAGCCACCGCCGCATTTTTGCATGATGTTTTAGAAGATACATCCGTTACTCCCGCGGTCATAGAGGCAGAGTTCAGCCGTGAAATACTTGATATAGTTGAAGGAGTAACAAAACTTGACAAGTTGAAATTTTTGAACCGCGAGGATGCGCAGGCGGAGAACTTTAGAAAGATGTTTTTTGCTATGGCAAAAGATATGCGAGTTATCATTATCCGTTTTGCCGACCGCTTGCACAATATGCGATCACTTGGCTATCAGCCTGTGGATAAGCAAATGTATACCGCGCAGGAAACCCTTGATATATATGCGCCGCTTGCGGGCAGAATGGGTATGTCGTTTTTCAAATGCGAACTTGAAGATTTGGCAATGCAATATATCTATCCTAAGGAATTTAAGCATATTTCAAATTATGTTGCAAGCAAGGGCGAGGAGCGTCAGCAATTTTTGGATGTAATTTGTGAAGAAATTCAAATGAAACTTGATGAGCTAGGCATAAAGGGCGAAGTTAACGGCAGACCAAAACATTTTTATTCCATATTCAAAAAGATGCGTGAGTTGGGCATAGAGATTGACCAAATTTACGACCTTTTGGCTGTTCGCATTATCGTTAATGATGTCAAAGAATGTTATACTTTGCTTGGCGAGGTTCACAATATGTGGAAGCCAATCCCGGGCAGAATGAAAGACTATATCGCAATGCCCAAAGCAAATAACTATCAGTCATTGCATACGACAGTTATGACGCAGTTTAACGAAACATTCGAGGTTCAAATCCGTACTTTTGAAATGCACAAAATCGCCGAATTCGGTATTGCAGCGCATTGGAAATATAAAGAGGGGAAGCACAAGGAAACTACTCTCGATAGCAAAGTTCGCTGGCTCCGCGAGGTAATGGAAGCAGAAAAGGATGTTGATAACGCTAAAGAATTTATGGCGGCTGTCAAAATCAGCGTGTTTGACGATGAAGTGTTCGTTTTCACTCCTAAAGGCGATGTCTACGATTTGCCTGTCGGTTCAACGCCTATTGACCTTGCTTATAAAATCCATTCCGCCGTAGGAAATAAGTGTGTCGGCGCGAAGATAAACAAAAGAATCGTACCCCTAAACTCAAAATTGGTTACTGGCGATATTGTGGAAATATTGACTTCCAACAGCGCGAAAGGTCCCTCAAGAGATTGGCTTAGCTATGCGCACACCGCATCAACGCGTTCAAAAATCCGTTCATATTTCAAAAAGGAAATGAAAGATGAGAACATAAAGCGTGGCAAAGATATGCTTGAGCGCGAGGCAAAACGCCGTGGCTACAACTTGTCAGACTTGATTTCAAGCTCAGATGCGGTTGACAACATTATGCTTCGCCATTCGTTGACATCTTTGGAAGATTTGTACGCCGCGATAGGTTACGGTGGATTGTCAACAAACCAAATTTTGTTCAAACTTATTGAGTTATTCAAAAACCGCGCGTTAACCGATGATAGCGCGCTTGCAGAATTAAAGCAGGCCGAACAGACCGCGGAACAAAAACCGCATAGTGAAAAAAGTAAAAGAGCAAAGAGCGGAGTTTTAATTCGCGGATTTTCGGACTTTTCTGTGCGTTTAGCTCATTGCTGTTCGCCCGTTCCCGGAGATGAAATAGTGGGCTATGTTTCACGCGGGAGAGGAGTTTCTGTTCACCGCGTGGATTGTACTAATGTTAAAGGAATGGAAGCTGAAAGAATGATTGAAGCCAAGTGGGATAGGCTTGTTTCGGAATCCTATTCTGCAAATGTAAAGATTTACGGCGAAAACAGAAACGGAATGCTTGCGGAGATTACGACAATAATCGCAAATATGAAAATTCAAATTATGGGTGCGAATGTCAAAGTTGATAAGGCAACCAGTACAGTTCTTATTGAGGTATCAATAGAAATTAAATCCGCCGAACAGCTAGACGATATCGTCAAACGCTTGAGAAACTTAGAAGGCGTGATAGAAATCCGAAGATAACAAGTTGAATATAGAAAAATAGGCGTAATGAATTTAATTTGAGCATTTAGCTTGTAACAATTCCTTGCTCATAATTTTACTTTCGCAATTTGCATCAAATTTTTCAGCTTGTGAATTCCTTGCGCGCAAAGATGAATTGTGTTATGATAATTAAATGAATGTTCATTGCATACAAACAACCCAGCTTCAAACGAACACCTATATCGTGGTTAACGGCACGAGAGCCTTTATTGTAGACCCTGGCGACAGCTTTGAAAAAATCAAGGAAATGTCGGACGAACTTGGCGTAATAATAGAAGCGGTTTTGTTGACTCACGGACATGTTGACCACACAAATGCCGCGGTATTTTTTCAACAGGAAGGAGCTTTAGTTTTCTGCCACAAAAATGACTTAAGCAAACTCAACACCTTTCGCAGTATGGCATTTGCGGCAAATGTATCACACAATAAATTGACCGCAGACATTGTTTTAAGCGGTGGTGAAACCTTGAATATTGCAGGGCTAAGTGTTAAAGTGATATGGACGCCGGGACATTCTTCGGGTAGTGTTTGCTATGTTACGGGCGACAATATATTTTGCGGAGATACGGTTTTTTATATGTCGTATGGTCGCACGGATTTTTATGACGGCAGTTTTCAAGAGATAAAAAATTCCATTCTAAATAAGTTGTTTATGCTTGAAGGGAATTTTACAATGTATCCCGGACACGGGGAGTTTACCACTCTAGCATTTGAAAAAGAACATAACGAAATCAAGTTTTAATTTCACAATTAATTAAGGCTATTTGAATGAAAATAAATGGCTAAAAAATTCAGATTAAATAAGCTTGCATTAAAGAAAACATAACGAAATTAACATAACGAAATTAACAGCTATTTATTCTGATTAATTAAAAGAATTGACTATTACTAAAACTTTATTATCATCAACGCTATAAGGATACAATGAAATTAACCTTTTCACACAATACCCCACAGTATGAAAATGACCTCGCGGAACTAGTGAGGGGATTTTTCCCAAGTGTTGAATTTGGCGATGAAAACTTTTTGAAAATGGAAAGCGTTTTTTTAAGCGGCGAAATTCGCGTTATGCTAACTTCCGATATCCATACAAATTTTAAGAAAGGTTGGTGGTTTGAGATATCAAAAGATTGTGATGAACTTGAGCGCAAAAGATTGGAAAAACGCTATCTAAAAATTGCACTTTACCGCACATTATCTTTTTTGTCAAACACAAATTTACCCTATGGATGTCTTACAGGAATCCGTCCCACAAAACTTTATGCAGAACTGGGCGAGAGCGCAGGCGAGATGTTCCGCAAAGATTTTTCTGTGAGTGAAAACAAAGTAAAATTAGTGGAAAAAATTATAGAAGTGCAAACTCCGATTAAAAATGTAACGGGGGAGTATGATGTGTTTATAAACATACCGTTTTGTCCCTCGCGGTGCAGCTATTGTTCATTTGTTTCGGTGCCGATTGATAAACAAAAGCAAGTTCTAAAACCTTATGTAGAATGTCTAATTAGGGAGATTAAGTGTCAAAAAGAGCTGATAAAGTCCTTAATGTGTAAAATACGCGCAGTTTACATCGGTGGCGGAACACCAACTTCGTTGCCTCCTGATCTGCTAAAAATGATACTTAAGGAATGTGATTTTGGACAGCGTGAATTTACGGTTGAAGCAGGGCGGCCCGATACTCTAAACCGAAAAATTGTAGGAGTGCTAAAGAAGGCAAAGGTAAATAGAATTTCTGTCAATCCGCAAACTTTCCACGACAAGACTTTACAACTTATTGGGCGACATCATACTGTTAAAGACACAATAAAAGCATTCAAACTTGTAAAGAGAAAATTTGATGTCAATATGGATTTGATAGCAATGCTTCCAAACGAAAGTTTAGATGATTTCAAATATTCTGTTGACAGCGCAATAAAACTTCATCCCGAAAATATAACCGTACATACTCTATACTTAAAACGCGGTTCGGAACTAAAGCAAGAGGGCTACCGAGAAACTGATGTTGTAACTGCAAAAGCTATGGTTGATTACGCTTGCGAAAAATTGATGAAAGCAGGATATTTGCCATATTATATGTATAGACAAAAGTACACCACAGGCAACCTTGAAAATGTTGGCTACGCGCTACCCCGCAAAGAATGTTTGTATAACATTGACATAATGGAAGAAGATACCTCTATTTTTGCAATAGGCGCGGGCGCGATTGCAAAAAAATATACGCCTGAAATAAAGTTGATAGAGCGGTTTGCACATTGCAAAGAACCGTCAGACTATGTTTCAAGGTTTGAGGAAATGAACGCCAAAAATCAAAATTTTTGGAAAAGCAAACAATAATAAAACAGAAAATAGCTAAAATCAAAAAAGTTTAATCCAAGTTTTAATTCTCAAT
>DATESK010000071.1:0-3482 GCA_035270865.1 Clostridia bacterium
CACTAAACCTATATTAAGTTTAGTTATTTATTTCGTCTTTCTTATCTTCCGCATCACGACTTTCGATTTCTGCAATCATCATATCATAATACTTTTCGTCAATGATGAATTTCTTTCTTTGGATAAGCCATGAGGCACCAAGCAAAAATATAGGAAGAAGTGCAACTGCGGCTCTTAACCACAAGCGCATTCCAACTGTACTTTTATTTTTGAAGTTGTCGTTTGCGGCATTAAAGGAATCGTCGATTTTGATTTCCATTGAATACTCATAGGTGGTCGTTCCGCCGTCTGCCAACAAGACATTAAAGTCAATATCTTTCCAGAACCCTAAATCTTCCTTTTCGGCGGTTAAATTGCCGTTGACATAGGTATCGCGGAAAATTTTGCAATCACCGAGCGATTCAACATATTCAGCCTTGATTTGGAAAGATGCCATTTGTTCGTTTTCAGCTAGCGCTTTAGCAACAATTTGTGTGGCGGCATCTCTATCTTCGGTGCTTTCATAAATATCCAAATAGCCTTTTATTGTTTCGATATATTGAACTTGCGCGGTTGTGGATTCAATGTTTTTGAGGTAATCCTTTTGTGATTCCATCAAAGATATATTTTGGCTTAGAACAAAGATTCCCGAAACTACAAGCACTAAAGTTACAACGCCAAACTGTGCCGCGGAAGCAAATTTCACCATAAAAGGTCTAAGTGTGGAAACAATAGCTTCGTTTCTTTCGCCCTGCTTGTAGTCGTTATATTCAACGCAGTTTGTCATATTGATAATAGACGCCATGTAGTATATTGATTGTCCGCCGAAGATTAAAAAGCCAAAAATACTCAATGTTACTATGTTAAACGGTAAGAACGACCACCAGCCTAGTAGCGCTACTCCTGCATAGCCCAAAATAGCAAGCAATGCTGAATACATTTGCACTTTTTTTCTGCCTAATTTTTTTGCAAGTTTTGGATAGAACAAATTAGCGAGTACGCTGCAAATACCGAACACAACAATGAAAATAAATGACTTGCTGTCATAGCCGACTTCAAGGTAATAGAGGTTGTACGCAAGCGCAATAAGTAAGCCGCTACCTAAGCTATAAAGAAACATAGAAAGCGTCATCCACAAAACCTGATCATTCTTCTTTATGGTGTTCCACATGTGCTTAAGCGAGATTTTAGATTTGTTTTCTTCTTTGGTTCGAGGCGCTTCTTTGACACCGATTGAAGTCATAAGTTGAAATCCAATCAAACAAGCGACAATAATTATGGAAACCAAACCGTAACCTTGAACTACATTGCCGGGGGTGATTAGTATTACAAGTCCTTGCCCTACAAACGCGCCGACACCTGCAAAAATGACGGTGAGTGTGGTAACAGAATTCCTCTCGTTTCTTTTGGAAGATAGCGAGGGGAGCATCGCCCAATAGCCTATATCGTTCATTGTAAAGGTGGATTCCCACAAGAAATACATAATAGTGATGAATACAACAAAGTTCCAACCTGACCAAATTCGTATATTAAACATGGATATAATAATAACACCGCTTGTTAGCGCGCCAATTAAAATCCACGGTTTGAATTTGCCCCACTTCATGTGTGTGCCTTCAATTATCGCGCCCATTACGGGGTCGTTGATAGCATCCCAAATTCTGCCGCCGATACCGATGATAAGACTTAGCGTTGTAAACTGAATTAAGGATAGAGAAACGCCAAACTGCACATAAGTAAGCAAAAATGCGGAAATGAGTTGATATGACATATCTCTTCCGACACCGCCCACGGAGAAAAGCCACTTATTTTTTTCAAAAGTTTTGACTCGTTTTTGCTCAAATGTGTCAAGTGCTTGTTTTTGTTCCAGAGATGTTTCGTTATTCATAATTTGCCCTCACATTTTTGGATATATCTATTTTCACATAATAAATCTATTTTGTAAAGAGCCAAATTAGTTATGTTTAATTGGCTTTATATTTGTACTTGTTCGTAAAGAAGAATTATGAAGTTTAGTTGGCTTCACCATTTTGTTCTTGCTCTGCTTTGTTTTGAGCGCGGACTATTGCAAGTTCGTCTAAAATCTCTTTTTGCTTGTCTTCCGTCAAAGGATAGAAGTGAATTGGAATCGCCTGTAAAACGCAACCGATAGCAGGAACGATAGTTATTAAAAAAAGCATCATTTTTGCAATATCGGGAAAAGCTCCGCTAAAATTGAGCGCGTATGTACCGCCAGCAGCAACGATTGCGGCTTTGTCCGCTTCAAGTTTGCTTATAGTATCGGTGTAATGTACAATGCTAAGGAGCGCGTTTGACAAGAACAATGTTATCGCGCCTGTTAGTTTGGAGGTGAAATTAAGACCGCTAAAGAACACGCCGTCCGAGCGTTTTCCCACTTTAAGTTCCATATAGTCAACGCTGTCTGCAATTAGGGTTGTGTGGTAAACATTTGCAAAGCCTGAGAGGAAACCTGCGATAACAAGTAGCGAAATCATAAGCCACACATATTTGTATCCAATAAAGAAAATTAGGACATACGGTATTGCGTTGAGATAGGATGTTGCAATCAAAACGCGCTTTTTGCCAAAGCGTCTTCCTATGTATGGGCTGATCGCCATTGAAACCAATAATCCGCCGATAAATGCCGCGCCGAAAATAATAATCCAAAGTCCTTCGCTGCCATTTCCTAGAACCCATTTACAATAGTACAGACCAGCCGTGGTTACCATATTTTTTGTGCTGCCTAAAATCATAGATAGAACGGCAAGCAGGAAAGGTTTGTTGCGGAACATAATTTTCAAGTTCTGCGAAAAAGTGGTATCAGCCTCTTTTGAATTGTTGGAAACTACGCGTTCACGGACATTAGGAAAAACAAAACTAAACATTACTCCGCCTAAAATTGCAATCAAACTAACCGCCAAGAGATAGCCTTGCGCTTCGGAGAAATAGCCTGTAAAGTTCGGTTTGCCTGTGTTTGGGAATATACCCATATTGATTTTCCCGAACATATCTTTTAGAGGTGCGAAGAAAGCAATAACGATTGCGCTTAAACTGCCGACTATTCTCGCAGATGAAATGAGCTTTGTACGCTTCTTTTCGTCAGGCGTCATAAGAGAGGTCATACCCCACAGTGGAATATCGCCTAAGGTGTAAAGAGTTTCCCATAACAAATATGATAAGACTATGTAACAGATTTTTAACCACCCTGGAGCTCCGCCAAGTGGCAGAAACAAGAGAATTGTGCAGATAGCAATAGGAATAGGCACATATTTAAGGTATGGTCTGCATTTGCCCCATCTTGTGTGCGTACGGTCAACAATCGTGCCCATAATCATATCGTTCAAGGCATCCCAAAAGCGGGATACAGCCATAACTATTGCAACCGTTACTGTTCCCACAAAAAGTACATCGGTGTAGAACATATTTAATGCCGCGCCAATCAAGGCATAAATTATGTTTTGACCTGCCATACCGACAAGGAAAAAGTTTCGCTCTTTTGGGCC
>DATESK010000072.1:0-3155 GCA_035270865.1 Clostridia bacterium
GACTAACATCGTCTAATTATTGGGCTGTGAATTATTGGACTGTGAGAGATACGTCGTCTAGGTCTAATGATTGTTCTCCGTCTGCCGTTACAGCGAAAGATATTCTTACTCCCGTAACACCCACAGGAGCTTGGGTTGTAGATATCCGATAATATGCGAAGTTTCTATTGTCGGTAGGAATGTCCTGTTGGCGAATACTTATTGTGCCGCCTGGTACATCGCCGCCCATTGTTAAGAAAGTAACAGTAGCGATTAAGCCAACTTGTGCGCCTTCACCGCGTGCGAAGAATGAAAAATCGTAATAGCATCCCGCGTTGATACCTAAAATGGTTTGAGTTAATATTCCGCCGTCACCAATATTGACTGAAGATTCGCCTGAATGAACTCGACCTTGCGCGTCTTCCTCTGAGATAGCCGTGGGCGTAGTGGTTGCCCAATTAGTTGGAACATTGTCTGTAAATTGTTCCATACCGCCGTTTAAAACAATTTCTCCCACTGACGGGCACGGAGTTTCTCCCGGAGGTCCCTCTGGTCCCGTCGGTCCGGTTGGTCCGGTCGGTCCTGTCGGTCCGGTTGGCCCTGTCGGTCCGGTTGGTCCGGTAGGTCCTGTAGGTCCTGTCGGTCCTGTAGGTCCTGTCGGTCCTGTAGGCCCTGTCGGCCCTGTGGGCCCCTCTGGTCCTGTCGGTCCCTCTGGTCCTTCCGGTCCTTCCGGTCCCTCAGGTCCCGTTGGCCCCTCAGGTCCCGTTGGCCCCTCAGGTCCCGTTGGCCCCTCAGGTCCCTGCGGACCTTGCGGTCCCTTGCAACAACAACTGCATTTCGGGCAATCGGGAGTGCAATTCAATCTTGGGAAAAATGAAGGGCAGCTGCATTTTTGATTGCTATCGCCGCCGCAACTATTGCATTTGCAATTTGTTAAAGTATCGTCATCTTTATAAAACATGTTCTTCTCCTTATATAAAAGTCTTTGTACTTATAACTATGATAATTAAGATAGTAAGGACACTATGCGATATAAAATAAGAATAAAAGTATTAACAAAGTTCTCTTCATTTTAATCGGAATAATCCAAGTTAAAAATGCAGGAAAAATTAAATTAAAACACACAAATTTTATTCACAACTTACTTTGTTTTGATTGCTTTTTGAATTGCTTGTGCTATATTTGTGGTGAAATGAAATCGGTTAGATTTTTGAAGCAAAATATAGTTGTTATAATTGCATGGATACTCGCATTAGTATCCGTTTTCTTTATCCCGATTGATAAGGAATATTTATCATATTTTGATGTAAAAACTTTGCTTTGTTTATTTTCAATAATGCTTGTTCTTGGTGGTTATAAGAATATCAATATATTTTCAATTCTCGCAAAAGCACTCATAAAGAAACTTAAAAATGCGCGATACCTAGTAATGTATATGGTGCTATTAACCTTTTTCTCATCCATATTTATTGCAAATGATATGGCGCTTCTTACTTTTTTGCCCTTGACTATACTTGTTTTCAAGCAATGCGGAAAAGAGGAATACATAGCCGTAACCGTTATTATGCAAAATATTGCCGCTAATCTCGGCGGAATGATTATGCCTTTCGGCAATCCGCAAAGCATTTATCTGTACAGTTTTTATTCCATTGCGCTTGCTGATTTCGTTTTAACAATGTTGCTACCTTTCGCCGTATCACTTGTGCTTATTTTACTGTTTAGCTTAACGATTAAAAAACAACCTGTTGAACTGGTTATTGATGTTCAATATGAGTTTGATACCAAAAAAACTGTTGTTTACGCTTTGCTGTTTGTCGTTTCGATTTTGTCGGTATTTAATATAATTCCTTACCTTGCCGCTTTTGGCATAGTCATAATCGTCATGTTTTTCTTTGATAGGAAATCTTTCAAAGCTGTGGATTACGGTTTGCTTTTAACCTTCGTTGCGTTTTTTATTTTTGCTTCTAATATGTCAAGAATTCCAGCGATAGCTAAACTGGTGACAACTCTTATGGAAAAAAGCGCGCTGCTTACGGGCGTGTTGTTTTGCCAATTCTTTTCAAATGTACCGTCGGCTATCTTCCTTTCGCAATTTACAACAAACTATCGTGAACTTCTTTTAGCTGTAAATATAGGTGGAACGGGAACTATTGTCGCATCATTAGCAAGCCTGATTTCTTTCCGCATTTATGGCGCAATGTATCCTAAATTATCGCTTGCGTATCTAGGAAAATTTTCTTTGCTGAATTTTGGTTTTTTAATTATTTTGATTTTGGTATCTTTTGCAAGTTTATATTTTATTTTTTAGTTGATTTCTTGTTTTCAATTTTTGCAGTCAAGGCATTAGCAAGTTAATTTAATAAAAAAACAAATAATGCTTAAAATATAATTATGAAGAATTTGCTACTTTTTGCTCTCTTGTGTGCATTTTTTGTTTTACCTTTTAATTCCGCTTTGGCAACATCTGCAATAGTTGTGCCGTCCTTTGAAATTACAGAGGGTAGCGCAGAACAGAATGCTGAGGGTAGAGTAAAACAAACTGCAGAATGTGGCGCAGAACAAGTTGCAGAGGATAGCGAAGAACAGAATGCCGATACTGTTAAATATAACGGAAAAATTTATCACATATTTTTTCACAGCCTTATTCTTTATCCCGAAATGGCGTTTAAGAGCCAAAATGCCAAAGGCTACAATGATTGGATGACAACGCGAAGCGAATTCAAAAAAATTCTAAACAAACTCTACGAAAACAATTTTGTGCTTGTCGACATTGACTTAGTCCGTCAAGCTAAGGGGAAAGGATTTAACTTTCCAAAAGGCAAAAAACCGCTAATTATTTCGGTTGACGATGTGAACTATTATGAAACAATGAAAGGCGATGGTTTCGCGGAAAAACTAATCGTAGATGAAAACGGCGAAATTGCGACAACCGTTAGAACGCCAAAAGATGCCGAGATTATTGATTACGAAGGCGATGTTATTCCTATAGTTAACAGATTTGTGAAAGCACACCCCAATTTCTCTTTTAGAGGCGCAAAGGGTATCGTGGGTGTTACGGGATTTGACGGTGTGTTTGGTTATAGAGTGACAAAATTAAAAGGTGATGCGTATAACAAGGCTTTTAAGAGTGCTAAATATGTTGCCAACTCATTAAAGGCGAACGGCTGGAAAATAGC
>DATESK010000073.1:0-2963 GCA_035270865.1 Clostridia bacterium
ACCTAATATGCCTATTGTCTTACCTTGAATTTCTGTGCCTGCAAATTGCGCCTTGCCTTTTTCAACTTGTTTTTTTACATCGCCGTCAAGTGATTGCGCCCAGTTTGAGCCTGAAATAATATTCCTTGAGGTTAAAATTAAGGCTGCGATAACAAGTTCCTTGACCGCATTTGCATTTGCACCCGGAGTGTTAAAGACGATAATGCCTTTTTTTGCATAATCATCGTAGGGAATATTATTGACGCCTGCGCCTGCGCGTGCGACACAAAGTAGTGATGAGGGAACATTCCAATCTTGCATAACAAAACTGCGTACCAAAACTGCTTTGGGATCTGCACAGTTGTCAGCTACTGAATAATTTTTTCCAAGAGTGGTTTCCGCCAATTTGGAAATTGAATTAAGTTTCAAAACATTTATCATTGTTATTCTCCTAAAATCAACTGCGAAGTTTCTACTTTGCAGTTGTTGGTGGTAAACTCAAACTTATTTGTTTGCAAGTTCAAATTTGCCAAGGTATTCAACAAGCAACTTTACGCCTTCAAGCGGCATTGCATTGTAGATAGAAGCTCTAAGACCGCCGACCAAACGGTGTCCCTTAAGATTGACAAGACCGAGAGCCGCCGCGCCTTTCACGCATGCTGCATCAAGTTCTTCATTTGGTGTGGTGAATGTAACATTCATTATTGAACGACTTCCTTTTTCCACGGCGTTAATATAGAAATTGCTGTTGTCAAGGAAATCATAAAGCAATTTTGCTTTTGCTTTGTTTGTTTTTTCGATTTCCGCTATACCGCCAAGTGCCTTAGAATGACGCAAATTTAACATCATCATATAGATTGAGAATGTTGGGGGAGTGTTGTAGAGGCTGTTGTCTTTAGCGTGGATTGAGTATTTAAGCATAGTCGGACATATTGGCATTTCATTGCCGATTAAATCCTTTCTGACGATTACAAGTGTAACTCCTGCAGGGCCTAAATTTTTCTGCGCGCCTGCATAAATCAAGCCAAATTTGTTGACATCCACCACTTCGCTCATAATGCAAGATGACATATCGCAAACAATGGGTGCGTTTGAAGTAGGAATGTACTCCCACTTTGAGCCGTAGATTGTGTTGTTCATTGTGTAATGAACATAATCCGCATCGCTTGATAGTGTAAGTTGTGATTGTTCAGGGATATATGTGAACTTCTTATCTTCTGATGAGCCGGCAAGACGGGCTTCGCCGTACTTTTTAGCTTCCTTATATGCCTTTCCCGCAAAGTTGCCTGTTACGACATAATCGGCTTTACCTGTTTTCATAAGGTTAAGCGGGATTGCATCAAACTGAGTTGACGCTCCGCCTTGCAAAAGAAGGACTTCATATTCGTCTGATATGCCCATAAGTTCTTTGACAAGGGAAATACATTCGGAGTGAACTGGTTCGTAGACCTTTCCGCGGTGTGTGCATTCCATAATACTCATTCCAGAGTTATTATAGTCAATAAGACTTTTTTGTGCTTCTTCCAAAACTTCAAGCGGAAGCATTGATGGACCTGCTGCAAAATTGTAAACTCTCATAGGTGCTCCTTATAAAAAAATTTAATACAAGTTTAGGTTGCTTAGGTTTGATGGCATAAGATGCAATTTTCAACCCTAGCGATAGGCTTTTGCATTAAAAATCAACGGATAGCAAAAGCAAAAAAAATTTAGGAAGTCATTTCAATGACTCCCTTGATGGTTAGATTATACAATACAAAATCCTATTAGTAAAATAAAAACGAATAATTTTTGAATTATTTTTTACACTATACCTATGAAAGCAATCATTTTAGCTGGCGGACGCGGAGAGCGTTTGAAACCTATTACCAACAAAATGCCAAAGCCGATGGTACCCGTTATCGGTAAACCTGTGCTTGAATATATCATTCTATGGCTGAAGTCATACGGCATAAATGAAATAGCGTTGACACTAGGCTACCGCGCTGATGATATTATGAACTACTTTGGCGACGGCAGACATTTAGGCGTGAAACTTTACCATTTTTTAGAGGAAGCACCACTAGGAACTGCGGGTTCAATCAAAAACGCTGAAGAATTTTTGGATGAAGACTTTGTTGTCGTGTCGGGTGATGCGTTTTGTGATTTGAATTTGGATACTTTTATAATTTTTCATCAAAATAGGGGCGGAATTGGAACTATTGCCGTCAAAAATGTTGACGACCCGAAGGGCTTTGGAATAGTGGATATTGATGAAGAAATGCGTGTTGTAGAATTTCAGGAAAAACCAGAAAACCCCACGAAAAACACGGTTAATATAGGTATTTACGCTTTCAAACAATCAATTTTGAAGTATATCCCTAAGTGCAATTACGACTTTGCCAAAAATCTTTTTCCAAGACTTTTGGAAGGCGCGAAAAAGGAAGAGGAAAAAGGCGGAAAAGAAAGGGAAAGATTTCAGCTTTATGCTTACAATACCGATGCTTACTGGTCAGATATAGGAACTCTTAGAAGCTATTATGCGACAAACTCTTATGTTGTGGACAATTTCGATATGTATCGTGATTTTTTTGTTTAATTTGCCGTAGTCTTTTGTTTAGTCTTGAAAAGATACACTAGTTAGTGTATCTTTTTATTTTTAACATATTTTTGTAGAGTTTATTTCCGTTGATTGATTAAAAGCTAATATTAGTGTATAATTATAAAATAATAATTATGTGGAGGCTGAATTTGGCTAAACAACAAAAAAATGTAAAAGTTATATTTTTAGGCGGTACTGAAGAAATCGGAAAAAATATGACAGCTATTGAATATGAAAATGACATTATCGTCATTGATTGCGGAGTGGATTTCCCTGACGAGGATAGTCCTGGCATTGATGCGATAATCCCTGATATAACTTATTTGACAGAAAACCGTGACAAGGTGCGCGGAATTTTTCTAACACACGGTCACGAGGACCATATTGGCGCAATACCTTATGTTAT
>DATESK010000074.1:0-7709 GCA_035270865.1 Clostridia bacterium
ATATGAAAAGTCCGTCAGCTGCGGTAGTGTGGACTGTACTTGCCGTCTTGTTTACGCTTTTGCAACAAATAATTAGTCAAATGCTTATAGTTACTTATGTGTCGGCAGGGGCGAATATTGTTGGAACGGGAATGTATAAGATAGGCGACTACTTAAAGGCAAGACCTGATAAAGTACAAGAAACAGTAGAGGAGGCAGTTTATGGAGAACTTGAAACCGATAGAAACTAAACCTGCAAGCACAGGGGCAAGGGATGCAAATGGCATTGAAAAGACTTATAAAAAGGCAAAAGACAATTCAAGGAAGATAACACGAGGCATAACGGACAACCTTTCGATATTCGCGGCGATTGCAATTATAGTTGTTGCTATTCTTGTTTTTTTCACAGAGTTAGAACTAGATAACCTTTTCAACTTTACAAAAATAGGATTGACTTTTGGTATTCTTTGGCTTTGTTCCTACCTAATGTATATCACGATGATAGAGAGCGGGAAGAAAGCTGGAAACGATAACTCCGACTATAACAAGGCACTAGTCAATAATGAGAAATATAGCAACGCGTTAGAAACGAGTAACAATTACGGCGGACTATCTACTTTTTGTAACCACTACATAGAAGATGAACTAAAACAAACGAGAAACAATATTTTGCGGAGTTCGGGAATTGATTATGTTAATTATCAAAAGGAATATATCGACAAAAGCAAAAAAGAACTTAGAAATCAATATATAGGTTTATCAAAAGGACAAATAAAATCTATCATACTAGCAAACAAGCAAAAGGCTATACGGCTAACACCCGAAATGATAACACGAGGCGCAGAAGTTAATCGCCGAAATCCGATACGCACAGAACCAAAAACAAAACTCGATGTGAAAAAAGGTATGACGGCATTTTCAAGTATAATAGTAACGGGCTTTTTAGCTATAACAGTACTTGAAATCATTATAAGTCCTACATTCGCTACTTTCGCAGCTTGTATGCTCAAACTCTTGTCAATCATTTGGAGTGGCTTCAAAGGCTTTATGACAGGCTATAAACATATTGTTGAAGATACCACGGGTTATATCAATGACCAAAATGAGTTACTTAAAAACGCAAACGCGTGGCTTACGGCTCATCCCGAAGTAGAGCAGGAAGTTATCAAAAAAGTTGAAAAGGAAGCAGAAAACAAAACCGTTCCTACACAGGCAGAACAAAATTTATCTGAACAAATCACCTGATTTTGCTTGCCAACATTCAAAAAAAGTTATATTATCATAATGTAAATCAAGGTTGACTTGGACGAAAGTGAACACAAGAGTGAACACAAAAAAACAAAAGCACACCCAAAACTATACGATTTCGACACAAATAGACACAGAAACAGCCTAGAAAATGGTAGAATAGTGCGTATTTGGCTTAAAGTATATACCGTTCATCTCCACCAAAAAGTTCTTGCGGACGAAAATTTAGTTGTAACTATTCGCAGAATCACAAAGTCGTGCAGAATCGCAAAGTCGTGCAGAATTACAACAGTCGTGCAAGGTTATATGTGCAACTGATTGCAGAAACACAAAAGCCGTAACAAAAGAAACATAGGAATGTAGCTCAGCTGGTTAGAGCACCACCCTGATAAGGTGGGGGTCGGTGGTTCGAGTCCACTCATTCCTACCAAAAAAGCCTAAATATGTGGGCTTTTTTTTGTGTCAATTTTGAAAGCTTTGTCTGCTTTGCAGTTGTTTCCATTTAATCTCCGCTATAATTTTTGTCTGCTTTGCAGTCGTTTTTATCCAATTTCCATTATAACTTTTTTTGCTTCGTTTTAGATATTGCATTTTTTTGTAATACGATTTTGCGTTTATAATCATCTCGTGTTTATTATCGGATTGATTTGATTATGTTTTTATTGATTTTTTGATTAATATACTATATAATACTATTAAAAAGTTTACGGAGGTTAATATGGAACTTAAAGGATCTAAAACGGAAAAAAATTTAATGGAAGCATTTGCCGGCGAAAGCCAGGCAAGAAACAAATACACTTATTATGCTAGTCAAGCAAAAAAAGACGGATTTGAACAAGTTGCCGCTATCTTCGAAGAAACAGCGACAAACGAAAAAGAACACGCAAAAATTTGGTTCAAATTATTTCACGGAGTAAACAGCACATTAGAAAATCTTTTGGATGCTGCCGCTGGTGAACACGGCGAATGGACAGATATGTATGCCCGTATGGCGGATGAAGCCGAAAAAGAGGGCTTTACCGACATCGCAAGATTATTTAAGGGTGTTGCCGCGATTGAAAAGTTGCACGAAGAACGCTACATAGCAGTCGCAAACGCAATTAAAGACGGAACGGTTTTTGTTAAAGACGGAAAAATCGCTTGGAAATGCCGTAATTGCGGTCATATTCACTTTGGGCTTACAGCGCCACAACTTTGCCCAGTCTGCAAACATCCGCAATCCTACTTCGAGCCCGAAACTAAGTACTAAAATTGTAGAATACAATCTGTATCACAAAATGGAACTTTTTATGCCCTAGCCTTATAGCAATGGCGTCAACAAGAATGATATTATAATCATATTAAATCTCTTGTGAAAACGATAAAATTGAATTTATATGTAAAGCAAAAGCGGAAGATAAATTATCTTCCGCTTTTTTTGCAGTAATTTATAATTATTCCGCGTAATGTTTAGCGGTTTCGATATGGCTGACAAGTTCATTGATGCTCATATCCATTGTAACTCCGCCATATAGTGAATGAGCCCAGAGATAAAGTCCCGATTTTGTTGCCGGTCCTACACTTACATCTACATTTCTTGCTTGCGTTTTAAAATGATTTTTTATACTTGTTGTGGCTTCATTGCGGATTTGTTTTGCAACTCCCTCTACATCGTTGAGCGTGGACACAGATACTATTGAGCTATCCCCCATATCGAACCAACCCAAAGTCCGCGCATTTTGCATTATTTCCGATATTACAATCTTAAAATTCTTATTGTGATAACTAAGTCCTTCCAAAACCGCAATTGAATTTGCTGAATTAGAAGCAGCGTCCACAAAGCGAACAGTATCGTCCACATTGATGATAAAATTTAGTTCAAAAGCCTCGCTGTCTTCCGCCGCAATACCATCACCTACTGCTGGCGCAACATACATATAGGCATAGGTCATTGACGAACCTGTCGGAGGTTTCACGAAATTTGATATGAAAAAAGCGGCGGTAACAATAAGTACCGAGAAAAACATACAGCAAGTCGCAAACAACATACGCATAACCAGTTTTTCCCTAAGTTGCTGTTCCTTGCTCCCATGCCTTAGCATATGATTGATTGGAACGGCTATTACCTTCGACAAAACATCCGGCACTAGCGCATCCATTTCA
Source organism: Clostridia bacterium (assembly GCA_035270865.1). GTDB lineage: Bacteria > Bacillota > Clostridia > Christensenellales > CAG-917 > STD2-102. Next base: position 3,370 of record DATESK010000074.1, read on the forward strand.
TTTTGAAGACCTTTTCGCAAGTCTTTAATCTTCATCTTTGTTCTCCTTTTCCATAACTTTGCGCAGTTTGGAAATAGCATTTCTGTAGGTCCAAAGTACTGTACCCAGCGGTTTATTCAACATATCGGCAATTTCACGGTGCTTAAATCCCGAAACAAGATACAGCAAAACTATCCGCTGTTCCGCCTCATTCAAATTTTGTTCAATAATTTTGAGCAAAGGGCTAGTCATTTTGTCATCAATGGTATATTCGCCGTATTCCACCGCGCCCTGTTCAAAATCGGAATATACCTCGCGCTTCCGCTTTGCGATATCGTTTAGCGCTAGGTTTTTGGCTATGGTAAAAATCCAAGCAAGCGCGTTACTGCCTGCGGTATAGCTTTGCACGGAAGTTCGCAACTTGATATAGGTATTTTGCATAATATCTTCGGCGGTATGGTAATTTTTGCAAAAGGACAGAATAAATGAAAACAGACCGCGCTTTGTTTCGTTATAAATAACCTCGAAAGCGGTCTCGTCTCCATTTTGGAGAAGTACCATTTGATAATCTAGTTCAACTCTGTCCATAATTTATAATTATAACATAATAGCAAGGTTTAGTTCAAGATATTTTTAATACGCATTGCATTTCAAATAATTTACTGAGCTTTTAACTTATTATTGACATAAAAATTAAAAGTGGTAATATAAATTCAGGTGGATTATGAAGAAAAAACGCGACATTATATTTGCTATAACCTTTGCGATAACTGCAGTTTTTGCGATTTGTATGCTTATACTGTATTTTTTAGGAATGCCAAAAAAAACAAATCTAGCCATAGCTTGCACTTGTATAGCGTTATCTCTAGTTTTAGTAATCGAAATAATTTATAACAGCCTCGCCGTCCGCCGTGAAAATAAAGACGCAATGTTTGAAGCGTATACGCGGTCAAAGGCAAAAAAAGAAGAGAGAGCGGAACTCAATTTGTCCGCAAACAACACAGACAGGGTTATTGAACAGTATCTTTCGAGAGTGGACGCAAATTCCGCACAAATGCCACAATCTTCCGTTACAGAACAAAACGAAGAAGAAACGCTGGAGGAATTAGAAAAAAGAGTGAGCGTACTTCAAACAAACATTGATGAACTGATTTCTGCACAAACAAAAAAGGAAAAAAAGCAAGTTGACAAAACCAAAAAAATAGAAAAAGAATAGCCTACAATATAATACGATTTCATTTCATTAAAAAAGAGCGAAAATTCGCTCTTTTTTTAATACGATTAGTTGAAGTAAAATTGTTTGCTAGGGAATTACTTGTTATTAAAACTTATTTATCGCGCCCTTGTGTTGAATGCAAAACGCGCCTAGCGCATTTGCAAAGCGCAACGCTTCGCCAAAGAATTTTTCGCCCTCACCTCTCCAATTGCGTTCATCAAGCTTGTAAAGTAAACCCGCCATAAACGCATCGCCCGCGCCCGTAGTGTCCACAACCTTTTCCACATTTGCGCCAGGAACTAAGACGCTTTTTCCGTCCTTCACAAACAAACTTCCGTCTTTTCCTAATGTTATCACAAGTAAGCGTTCAGGTTTGATAAAACGCGATATTGCGTCCGCAAAAACATTCGTCTGCGCAAAATAGGTTATCTCGTCCTTCGAAAATTTCAATATATCCGCCGTCTCAAAAATTTTACTATACGCCTTGACAGCCTCCGCTTGTGAGGGAAATAAATCCTCTCTTAGATTGACATCAAAACTCAAAATCATATTGCGGATTTTGACTTCATCGATAAGTTTGTGAGAAAAAGCCCTGCCTTCATTTGTTGAAAGCATAAGTGAACCGATATGAACTATATCATCCTCGTCAAGCTGATCAAGGGGAACATCTGCAATTTCCAACTGATAATCCGCAGTGTTTTCTCTGTTGAATTTGAACGACCGCTCTCCTTTTTCGTCAACGGTAACCACCGCTTGCGTTGTACGGCGAGAACTGTCGCGCGCTAAATTTAAGTAATCGAAGTTGAGTTTTTGCGCAAATTCTTGCAAAAAATTCCCTTCGCTATCATTACCTACCCGACCAACAAAGCCCGCTCTCGCTCCGCATAGTTTTGCGTTGGCAGCCAAATTGAAAGGCGCTCCGCCCGCAAACATCGTGCAGTCTTTGCCGTCATCGAAAATATCTACTAGAATTTCGCCTACTGATAATATCATAATTACTTAATTAGGTCGATGCCCATATACTTGCGCAAAACCTTTGGCACAGTTATTGTTCCGTCTGCATTTTGATAGTTTTCTAAAACTGCGGCGGTTGTTCTGCCTATTGCAAGACCGCTGCCGTTCAAAGTGTGGACAAGTTGAGTTTTTCCGTTTTCCTTAAAGCGGATTTGTGCCCTGCGCGCTTGATAGTCTTCATAGTTTGAGCAAGAGCTAATTTCGACATATCGGTCGTAACTTGGCATCCAAACTTCAATATCGTAAGTCTTTGCAGATGAAAATCCTAAATCGCCGGTGCAAAGTGTAACAACGCGGTAGGGAAGTTCAAGCATTTGCAGAATTTTTTCCGCATCGTTTGTTAGTTTTTCGAGTTCCTCGTAGCTATGGTCAGGATGCGCAAATTTGACAAGTTCCACCTTGTTGAATTGATGTTGACGGATAAGTCCTCTTGTGTCGCGTCCCGCGCTTCCCGCTTCGCCCCTAAAGCAAGCTGTGTATGCGCAATACTTTATAGGAAGCTGTTCTGCATCTAAAATATCGCCGCGGTGAAGATTTGTTACTGGAACTTCGGCTGTGGGAACAAGATAGTAATCGGTGTTCTTTATTGCATACATATCCTCTTCAAATTTAGGAAGCTGTCCCGTGCCTATCATACTGTCGCGGTTGACCATAAACGGCGGAAGGATTTCTTCATATCCGCTCTCAGCGTGAGTGTCCAGCATAAAATTCATTATAGCGCGCTCAAGTTTTGCGCCCAGTCCGTGATAGACTGTAAATCTTGCGCCAGTTATTTTGACTGCCTGTTCCCAGTCAAAAATTTTGAGAGCTGTGCCTAAATCCCAATGAGCCTTAGGTTCAAAATCAAATTTTGTGGGAGTGCCGAATTTTCTTTCCTCTCTGTTGCTGTCGCTGTCCGCGCCAACGGGTAAAGAACTATTGGGGATGTTTGGAATAGCGTACATCAAGTCCTTAAGGCTACCCTCAACAGCGGTTAGTCTTTCGTCTAAGGCCTTAATTTTGTCGCCTTCCTCGCGCATTTCTAAAATTTGTGCGTCAGCGTTTTTCTTTTCGCGTTTAAGTTGCGCAATTTCCTGCGACACTTTATTCCTGTTTGCGCGAAGTCCCTCGACCTCTACAATAAGGCTTTTTCTCTCGCGGGCAAGCTCTGCAACTTCCTTGATAGGAAAATTGCCGCTTCTTTTCGACAATGCTTCTTCAACTGCGTCAATGTTGTCACATACTCTTTTCAAATCTAACATAATTCCTTCCTTTGAAACACAAGGTTTCATTTCGACTAAGGTTTTTCTTAAATGATTATATTTATAAGTCGTTTGGGTATAACAATAATTTTTTTGACTGCTTGACCGTTCAAATTATTACTTACAGCGTCTAGCGCAATCTTTTCAATTTCATCGTTTGTTGCACTTGAGGCTATCATAATTTTTCCGCGCATTTTACTGTTAATTTGGATTGCGTACTCAATTTCATCACGCACTAGCGCGCTATCATCGCATACGGGATAGGCTTCGTCAAATATGGAATACTTTCCGCCCATCATTTCGTTAAGTTCTTCGGCAAAGTGCGGCGCAAAAGGAGCCATAAGTTTGACGAGGTCCAAAACTGTATCAACAAACAACTTGTTTTTCGTTTCCGCATTGTTGTCATAGGCATAAATTGCATTGACAAGTTCCATAATTCTAGCAATAGCGGTATTAAACGAGAAAATATCAATATCATTGTTCACAGACTTTATTGTTGCATTACGGACATAATTCAACTCTTTTTCCGCATCGCCAAACGGCGCGTCAACAAATTGCATTTCGTAAGTTTTTCTAACTAACCGCTCAATACGGTCAAAGAAACGCTGAACACTTTCCAGTCCGCTATCGTTCCACGGACCGCCCTCAATATAGGAAAAGCAAAACATAAGATACACACGGAAAATATCCGCGCCGTATTTTTGAATTTTTTCATCTGGGGAAACAACATTGCCCTTAGATTTTGACATCTTATTGCCGTCCGTTCCCAAAATCGTGCCTTGATGCACAAGCGACAAAAACGGCTCGCCGAAGTTGATATAGCCCATATCCCTTAATGCTTTCGTTGCAAAACGGGCGTAAAGTAGGTGCATACACGCGTGTTCCGCGCC
>DATESK010000075.1:0-2130 GCA_035270865.1 Clostridia bacterium
AAACTTTATTATATAGATATAAACAAATCATTATACTTAACAAAATCACAGTTCGGCGTACTGCTCGCAAGTTATCCCCGCTTCCTTAATGAGTTTTATTGCAAACTCGTCAGGATAAGGATATTTGAAGACAATGCGGTTAATTCCGCTGTTTATTATCATTTTCGTGCAGATTGTGCAAGGTTGGTGCGTACAATACAGCGTTGCGCCCTCAACTGAAACTCCAAGCTTTGCCGCTTGAATTATGGCATTTTGTTCTGCGTGAACAGCGTAACACATTTCGTGGCAGGTTCCCGACTTTATTCCCATTTCATCACGCATACAAACGCCCTTGTCGCGACAATTAAAAATGCCTGACGGCGCACCGTTGTATCCAGTTGTCAAAATTCGCTTATTCTTAGTGATTATCGCGCCCACCTGCCTGCCTTCTCTTGCGCAACTCGACCAAGAGGACACGACTTCGCACAATTCCATAAACCGCTTATCCCATTTGTCCATTTTTCTCTCCTAAACTCTCTGTATATATCAATTCGTATTTTATCACAAAAATTTAGCTAAGTAAATACTACCCTAAAATTTTATATTGAATTCAGGTAAAATTGTATTATACTGATAAGAAAGATAGTTAAATAATTTTTTGAAATGTTTGATAATAGACAAATTGAATTATTTTATAGTATAATACTTCAAACAAATAATAGGTGGTGCGTAATGAAAAATATTGTTGTTGCAGGCTGTGGACACGGCGGACTTGTCGCGGCTGGTCTTCTTTCAAAAGCAGGTTATAATGTTAATGTTTACGAACAAAAAACTAAAGAGAATTTACCTTACGATTGGACTGACATTTTTGATATTAGGGCTTTAACCTTTGCAGGTTTAGAGCTTCCCCCTACTGAAAAATATTCTCCTAAAGAGCCAATGACATTGATAAGTCCTTCAAAATCTTGCATCTTACAAACAGAAATCCCCCCTGAACTTATGGAAATGAAAATGGAGCGCAGGGATATTTATGACCATCTTTTAGACTTTGCGACAAATAGCGGAGTTAAAATTCATTTTGGCACTAAAATAACCGCTCCCTTGATAAAAGAGGGAAAAGTATGCGGAATAGTATGCGATGATAAAGAAATTCCCGCCGACCTCGTTATTGATGCTTGCGGACTGAATTCAACTGTGCGAAGAAGTTTGCCTGAACACTACAACATTGTAAAGGATTTTGGCGATTACGAAAAATTCTATGTCTATCGCGCTTTTTACGATAGAAAAGACGAAAAGTCTGATTATGCCTACAAGGTCTACCTTTTCCATCAAGAGGCAGGCATAAGTTGGGTGGCAGACGAAAAAAAATATGTGGATATTCTTATTGGTAGGCTTAAACCGCTAACTCAAGAAGAAATTGATATAGCTGTCGAAGATTTAAGACAAGACAACCCCTGCCTTGGCGATAAAGTTATTAGAGGCGGTCAATTAGTGTCTATATCCATAAGAAAACCTATACCGCTTTTTGTTGGCGATAACTATGCGGCAATTGGCGATTCCGCAGGAATGACAATTCCTCTTATTGGTTCAGGTATAGCGAATTGTTTGGAAGCGGCGAAAATCCTTGCAGATACCGTGATTTCTGCAAACGGCAAGTGCAATATTGAAAACCTTTGGCCTTACCAAAGCGGATATATGCGCCGTAAAGCCGATAATGCAAGTATTGATGTCCTAAAGAACCGCTTACTTAGATTTAGCAAAGAACTTATTGATTTTGCTTTCGATAAAAAAGTAATAAGTGAAAGCGACATTTCCGCTGCTGTGGCAGGACAAGATATAAAACTTACTCTAAAGGAAATTTTGCAAAAAGCATACAGAGGAAAAAGGCACCTTCCTTTACTTATAAGCTTTGCGGCAACTATGAATTCCTCAAAAAAGCTTGCCGACCATGTAAAAGCAATACCAGCAGAATATGACAAAAAAAATGTTTTAGCGTGGATAGATAAGTACAACAAATTCAAATAACACCAATCGAAACGGAATTAAATTAAATTGCGGTACACAAATTATTAAAAATTAAAAATCAAGTTGAGCAGTCATAACGGCTGCTCTTTTGATATTTTTTTAATTTAATGTATATAATTAAAAAAC
>DATESK010000076.1:0-9413 GCA_035270865.1 Clostridia bacterium
TTCATACATCGTGTTCTTTTTCTCGCGATAGACAGGTATTACTTCCTTCAAATGGTCATCAAGCAAATTCTTCCGTAAATATCCGTCAATTATTGCTTGCGACAGGTTTGATGTATGAACATCAACCGCCTGCTTTCCTATGGTCATCTTGCGTATAACCTTTTCATCGCCTACTGCCACCCCTGTGCGGAGTCCGGGTGAAATGGTTTTTGAAAAACTAGTTACATAAATAACATTGCCTTCCTCATCAAATGACTTAATGGACGGAAGTCTAACCCCTGCAAAGCGAATTTCGCCATACGGATCGTCCTCAATTACCATAACTCCGTATTTTGCGGTCATTTTTGCAATAGCTTTTCTTTTTTCAATCGACAGCGTTTTGCCAGTAGGATTTGAGAAATTCGGCACTACATACAAAATTTTAGGTTTATGCGCTTTTATCTTGCTTTCTAAATCCTCAAGGTTTAATCCGTCATCATCGGAATTTACACCGACTGCTTTACATTCATAGGTTTTCAAAATATGAAGCACGGCAAGGTATGTGGGATTTTCTACAAGTATTGTGTCGCCTTTATTCAAAAAAGCCTTAAATGTTAAATCAATACCCTGCTGTCCGCCCGATATTATAAGCGCGTTATTTGTAGTTCCCGACAGTCCTGTGCGCTTTGCGTAATCCAGCGCGCTTTCAAGCAAGGGCGCGTATCCTTCAGTTCCGCCATATTGCAAAATTGTCGGTGCTTTGTCAGACGATAAGATTTCGTGCGCTATTTCATCAATATCTTTTGTGGGGAAAAGCGAAAGTGTCGGGAATCCACCTGCAAAAGAAACTATATTTGGGTTTTTAAGAAGCTTGAAAATCTCTCTTATTGCGTTGCCTTCAAGATTTTTAAGTCTGTCGCTGAAGTTATAATTCATATTATGTCCTTTAATATCTTTTCCAAATTGTAACATCTAAAGGTTGTTTCTTCAAGCAAATGAGAGCAAGTTCTCACAATTTTAATAAAATACTATTCATTTCACTTTAACTTTTTTTGTGTTCGTGATATACTAGCACGGAAGAAAAAATATACGGAGGTCTCTATGCAATATTCACACGAAGTAGAAAATATGGTTTGCGTAGCCAAAGGTCCAAACCACGGTCCAGCTCCAATTCCTGAAGAGGGGAAATGGATACAGTCCAGAGAAATCAAGGATATAAGCGGTCTAACACACGGTATCGGTTGGTGCGCACCTCAACAAGGCGCCTGCAAACTCACACTTAATGTTAAAGACGGCATAATACAGGAAGCGCTTGTTGAAACCATTGGTTGTTCGGGTATGACACACTCGGCGGCAATGGCAGCGGAAATTCTTACCGGTAAAACAATTCTTGAAGCTCTCAACACCGACCTTGTTTGTGATGCTATCAATGTCGCGATGCGCGAACTCTTTTTACAAATCGTTTACGGCAGAACACAATCAGCATTTTCCGAAAACGGACTTCCTATCGGCGCAGGCTTAGAAGACCTCGGCAAAGGACTCCGTTCACAAATAGGCACAATGTACTCAACTGTCGCAAAAGGTCCTCGTTATCTTGAAATGGCGGAAGGTTATGTAACCAGAATCGGACTTGACGACCATGACGAAATCATAGGCTATGAATTCGTAAAAATGGGCGTTATGATGGAAATGATAAAGAAAGGTACTGACGCTACAGAAGCATTGAAAAAGTGTACATCATCATACGGCAGATTTGCCACAGCGGTTAAATTTATTGATCCGCGCCACGAGTAGGAGGCTATTATGAGTATAAGATTCGAAAGTTATGAAAGAAGAATAGACAAAATCAACAAGACTCTTGCCGAGTACGGCATTAACGGTCTTGAAGACGCTAAAGCAATCTGCGCGTCATATGGAATTGACTGCGACAAAATTGTCAAAGGAATTCAACCTATCGCATTCGATAATGCAGTTTGGGCATACACAGTCGGTTGCGCTATCGCTATAAAGAAAAATTGTGTGAAAGCGGCAGATGCATCAGAAGCAATCGGTATCGGCCTTCAATCATTCTGCATACCGGGTTCGGTTGCAGAGCAAAGACAGGTCGGTTTAGGACACGGCAACCTCGGTGCAATGTTACTTCGTGAAGAAACAAAGTGCTTTGCATTTTTGGCGGGACACGAATCATTTGCAGCTGCAGAGGGCGCAATAGGTATTGCAAGAAGCGCAAACCGCGTGCGTAAAGTTCCCCTTCAAGTTATTTTGAACGGACTTGGCAAGGATGCTGCATTCATTATCAGCCGTATAAACGGTTTCACTTATGTTCAAACAAAAATGGACTATTTCGCAGGTAAAGTAAAAGTTGTCAAAGAAACATCATACAGCGACGGCGAACGCGGAAAAATTCGTTGCTACGGTTGCGATGATGTAACAGAAGGCGTTGCTATTATGCAACTTGAAAAAGTAGATGTTTCCATTACAGGCAACTCCACTAACCCAACAAGATTCCAACACCCCGTTGCCGGCACCTACAAAAAGTGGACAGTTGACAACGGCAAGAAATATTTCTCAGTCGCATCAGGCGGCGGCACAGGCCGTACACTTCATCCCGATAATATGGGCGCAGGTCCTGCATCGTACGGAATGACCGACACAATGGGAAGAATGCACTCAGATGCACAGTTTGCAGGTAGTTCTTCAGTTCCTGCACATGTGGAAATGATGGGACTTATCGGCATGGGCAACAATCCTATGGTTGGCGCAACCGTTGAATGTGCAGTTGCAGTTCAAATGGGTTTAACAAAATAAATCAATTTGTTTTTGCTGTGATTGTGCTAATTTGTATTGAAGTCTGTTCAAATGGGTTTAACAAAATAAATCAATTTGTTTTGCACAATTGCAAAATTTAAGATTAAACAAAAAAGCACTCTCAACCGAGAGTGCTTTTTTATTTAGTTTAGTTAATTATTAAAATTTATTTTTGCATTACTATATATTTTTTGTTTCGACTTTACTAATTCAACTTTCATAGTTAAATCAAATTAAATAAGTTTTTATTTTTACATCAAATTTAACAATTTTTTATTTTACAACATCAGTTTGTGAAAACTTTTTTACAGCAATAATTGCATTGTCCGCGGACAGACGGGTTTTTTGCATAACTCCGACATAAGTTACAACCCCGCGAGTTAAAACAAATGTGTAACCGTTTGCGCTTCCGCCTTCAACAGAAAATGCGCCAATCAAAACATTTTTTTTGAAGTATCCAATATTTTTTACACATATTGCCCGCGTTGAATATGACACACTTTGAAAAAGCAATTTTGCTTTGTTATCATATAATTCAAACTGAAATTCCTCATCTGCAACTTCTTTTACAACATATTTTCCAAATATTTTCGCTTCAATATCGCTTTCATCTTGAGGTGTTTTTGCTTTGGCAGGAGCTTTGGCTTTAACTGCTGTAGTTTCTGCGGCTTTTGTCATTGAAGTTGTTTTTGGTTCGGCTTTTTTTGCCGTTGTCGTCGTTTTTGGTTCGGCTTTTTTTGCCGTTGTTGTCGTTTTGGGTTCAACTGTTTTTGTCGTTGTTGTCGTTTGGGGTTCAACGATTTTCGCTGTTATCGTCGTTTTTGGTTCAACTGTTTTTGTCGTTGTAGTTGTTTTAGGTTCAACTGTTTTTGCAATTACTTTTTTCGGCTCTGCTTTTACGGTTGCAACTTCCTTTTTAATTTCCAAAACTGGTTCTTCCAATTCAACAACTGGTTCTATTACTGTTTCGACTTCAACAACTGGTTCTTCTACTACACTCTCATATTCTACCTCTGAAACCATTTCTTCCATATTGAGTTCTTTTTCAATTTCTTCGACAAGGTCTACTGGCATTGATTCATAACTATCTACTGTTGCCACTTCCATATATGCTACGGAACTGTGTTCATCAGATTTAGCGTTTTTTTCTTCTTTTTTTGTTCTTTTTTCCAGTTTTACTTCTTTTTTATTTATTTTTTGCGTTTTCTTATCAGTTTTTTCCGCTTTTTTTGCTTTTTTCTCAAGGCTTTCCGCTTTTATATCTTCAATTATCTCTTCCTCAAACTGCTGTTCGCTATCGTTTGCGGATTTTTCATTTTCAATTTTTTCAACTTCACGGTTTTCTTTTATTAAAACGATAATTGCACAAATAACGGCGATTAGAAAAAATAATACCATTAAGGCATTTAATATTTCATTACTTAAAAATACAAACATATTTTCACCTTCAAATTTTAATTTTAAAATATTTTAACATAATACAAAAAATTAAACAAGGATTTTGCTGTCAATAAAGTTTAGTATAAATGACAAATTGCACACTTTCAGTGTGCAATTTGAAAAAGATTATATAAATTTAGATAAAACTTAATTGAAATAATCAGTTAATGCTTTCTAAAATATTTTGCTGTTTATAAAGCGTTTTACTTTGTCGCCGCAACAATTATATCCGCAATTTTATCATAACCTAGTGCACTATCAATCATTAAATCGTAATCAGTTGGCGAACCCCAAGCTGAACCGGTATAAAATTTGTAGTAACTTGCACGCTTGCGGTCGGTCTTTGTTATAAGCTGAGTTGCACTTTTTTCATCAATATAATGTCTTTCTGCAACTGCTTTAACTCTTGCGTCTATGTCTGCGTAAATATAAACGCGCAAAACATCGCTTCGCTGAGATAGAACATAATTTGCACAGCGGCCAACTATAACCGCGCTTTCTTTTTCGGCTATTTTCTTGATTATATCCGATTGAATAAAAAATATTTTATCGTTTAGAGTATATTCAAAATTAACGCTGGTAAAATTAGCATAATGCCCAATCGGAATTGGTACAAGCAACTTACTGTTTGACTTTTCGTCATATTTTTCGAGTGTTTTCGCGTCAAATCCGCTTGCCTTTGCTGTCAAGTCAATAAGAGTGCGGTCGTAACATTTTACGCCAAGTTTGTTTGCAACCAACTGGCCAATTTGTCTTCCCCCGCTCCCGAATTGCCTTCCTATAGTAACAATTCTTTTACTCATAATAATACCCCCCATTAAATTATAATTCATAAAGTATTCCATCCACAATGTATTTTTGCGTTGTTTTCCAAAAATTACCAATCGACAACTATATTTTAATTTTTTATTGTCACTTAGTCAAGATATATCTTGTTCCAATTATTTCCAATTTTTACCAATTTAGATAGAAAGTGCAACTACAAGACAAACCGCAGTAAAAGTACTTGTAAGCGCAATTTTTGTCCGCATTTTCAAAAACACAAATCTTGACAGCACTATCACATCAAAATAGTACGCCACCGACATTATTCCAAGCGGTAAAATTGGAATGCCCGAAACTTTTAGAGAACCGACAGCAAGAAAAAATGCTTTGAGAGGAATCATTAGATAATCGAAAATGAGTAAAATGGTAGGGAAAGGAAATATCAAAACAAACACCGCAAAAATTAGTAGTAGTACAAACAAAAAGGTAAACAGCGGCAAAATTATTATGTTTGAAATCAGAGAAAATACGGGAAAGACTGTGAAATATTGCGCCATTATTGGGTATGTAGTAATATTTGCGGCAAGTGTGGTAGAAATAATCGGCGAGAACACTTTGCCAGTTTTCCTAAACGCATGGTTAAATGAACGGTAAAATAACAATATTCCAAGCACCGAGGCAAACGACAGTTGAAAACCTATTTCAAATAAATCAACAGGTTGAAATATCAAAATAAGAATAGCTGTCAGCGACAAAGTGGACAAAGGGTCAAACTTTTTCCCGAATGTTGCAGACAACAAAAATATTGTCGACATAATAAACGCGCGGGTAACGGAGGGTGAAAAACCGCAAAACAGCGAATAGAAAAACAACAAAACGATGACAATAGCCCCTGACAGTTTTTTATTCACCTTAAGTTTGTTGAGCAAAAACGCAATAGCCGCCGCAAGTATTGTGATATGCGAACCTGATACCGCCAACATATGCGCAAGACCGCTTAACTTTATATCGTCATAAAGCGATTGATTTATGCCGTTTTTATCACCGTATATAAGTGATATACAAATTGAAGCCGTATCGTCTTTCGTGTTTTGATAAAACGCACGCTTTAGCTTCATTTCCAGTCCCAGCATAAAATCGGGCTGCTTTTCCGTCATTAGCTTTACCTGTTGTGCAAATCCCACTTTTGTATTCCGCAAAGAAAATGCAGAAGCAAAGTACGAGTCAAGCGCATTAAATTCTGAAGATTTCAAGTTTCCTCTAATTTCCACCTCATCACCCGCGCTAAATTCAGGTGCAGAGGCAGAGGACAAATAAATTCTTGCCGTACCGCCAAGCTTTTCGCCGTTTAAGTAAATGTTCTTAATTTTGAATGAAGTTGTATCGTCTTCAACCAAAATTTCGCTTGCAACAGTCGCAAAATAGACTGTGTCATTTTCGTTAACGCTTTTTGCAATATATAAATCATGCGCGCCGTAAAAAGAAACCGCTCCAACCATAATGGCGAGCGGTAAATAAAAAATCCTTTTCAATTTTTTTATGAAAGCAAAAGTAACCGTCAACGCAAAAAAAAGCGAAATTAAAACTATTCTCGAAATAATATTATCTACCGCTAACAATCCCAAAACAATGCCAACGGATAACATTGCGGCTGCAAAACATAGCGGCCTTTTGTTTACTATGCGTTTCATTTCGATTTGACTGCACAAACCGTCTGCGCCCTTTTCCTTATCACATTTGTTTAGCTTACTTACAAAAATGTTACAAAACAAAATTGCTATTTTATATGTTCAACAAACTTTTTCTTGTAATTGTGAATATTGTCTTTGATAATAAGTTCGGCAAACTGCCTATCCTTAACTTGAAATACTGTTGTAACTTTGCCTTCAAGTTGCTTGTATACTCTAAAGAAGTGTGAAATTTCGTCCATAATATGTGGCGGCAAATCCTCAATTTCCTTGTAGATATTCCAAGTGGGATCCTTAAAAGGAATAGCAATGATTTTGTAATCCATATCTCCGCCGTCTTGCATCATAACAACGCCTATTGGATAGCAACGGACAAGTGCCATTGGAACAAGCGGTTCGGTGCAAAGCACTAAAACATCAAGTGGATCGTCGTCGTCAGAGTATGTACGCGGTATGAAACCGTAGTTGGCGGGATAATGCGTGGAGGTATAAAGAACGCGGTCTAAAATCAGCGCACCCGTTGATTTATCCATTTCATATTTATTTTTGCTACCTTTTGAAATTTCGATAACCGCAACAAAATCTGTGGGTGCAACTCTCTCAACTTCAATACTGTGCCAGATGCAATCGCTCATAATTCTCCTAGTAATATTGGTAATTTATATTGTTATATTATCACAGTTAAAATGAATAGTCAATGTCAAAACTCGCAAGTATTTCTCTTATTCAATTAGCAAAATGCTAAACAAATAACAACTAATGTTATGTGTAGTTTAGTGTTAGCAAATAAATATGCTTTACAAACTACATACGCTCAACAATTGCATCGAAAAATTCCACGGTGTTTAGGGCTTTAGCTTTAATGCCTTCGCGGTTAAACAATCCCGTTAAATCCTTTGTCATTTCGCCGCCTTCAATGGTGTCGATAACTGCCTTTTCCAACCTGTCTGCAAATTCAATCAGCGACTTTTGTTCATCTAACTCGCCACGCTTGCGCAATGCGCCAGTCCACGCAAAGATTGTCGCAACAGGGTTGGTCGAAGTCTGCTCGCCTTTAATGTGCTTATAATAATGGCGTGTAACCGTGCCGTGCGCCGCCTCATATTCAAATTTTCCATCGGGAGAAACAAGAACTGACGACATCATAGCAAGCGAACCGTAAACAGTTGCCACCATATCCGACAATACATCTCCGTCATAGTTTTTGAGCGCCCAAACCATTCCGCCCTTTGAGCGTACAACACGCGCAACAGCGTCATCAATTAAGGTGTAAAAATATTCAATTCCCGCCTTTTCAAATTCCGCCTTGAACTCATTATCATAGATTTCTTGAAAAATATCTTTGAAGCGGTGGTCGTAGGTCTTTGAAATTGTATCTTTTGTGGAAAACCATAAATCGCGCTTTTTTGATAGCGCAAAATTGAAGCAACTTTTTGCAAAACTTGTTATGCTTTTGTCTGTGTTATATTGCTCAAGCACAATTCCATCACTGTCTATAAAATCAAATAACTGTTGTTTTTCTGTGCCTTTTTTATTTTCTAATAACAAATATGCTTTGTCGCCCAATTTAGCTTTTGCTTCTATTGCGCGGTAAACATCGCCATAGGCATGACGGGCAATTATTATCGGTTCCGTCCAATTTGCTATAAGCGGACTAATGCCTGCGACCAAAATCGGCTCGCGAAAAACCGTGCCGTCAAGCATAGCGCGGATTGTTCCGTTAGGACTTTTCCACATTTTTGAAAGATTGTATTCTGTAACTCGTTGGGAATTTGGTGTGATTGTCGCACATTTAACTGCTACGCCAAGTTTGATTGTTGCATTTGCGCTGTCAATCGTAACCTTGTCGGCGGTCTTTTCACGGTTGACTAAGCTCAAATCGTAGTACTCGGTTTTAAGTTCGACATAAGGCAAAATCAGCTTATCCTTGACAAGCTGCCATAAAATTCTTGTCATTTCGTCGCCGTCCATTTCGACTAGCGGTGTTTTCATTTGTATTTTTTCCATTTTTACCTCTCAAGTAGTTAACCGTGTTATAAACATTATAGAATAAGTTTTTAATCTCTAACAACAATCTAAAATTGTGTTTATCTTAATAATACTTATATTTTATATTGTAAACGACAATTTTGCAAGCAAATTAGTCTAGAACGGCGATATATTGACTACCAAGTTCATTGCAAACCAATGTATTGTTTATTTTTTTATTCCGCCTGCAAAATTACTAAGAACCGAAGATTTGAATTCAAAGCTATTTTGCTTCTTTTTTTCAAAATGAACCACCGCGCTGTCAATCATAATATCAAGCAACTTCTCATAAGAAATTCCAAGCGGTTCAAAAAGGTAAAATGACAGCGAACCGGGAATTGTGTTTATCTCATTCAAATATACTTTATTCGCCCCCTCATCATATAAATAATCCATACGCGCAACACCCGAAAGTCCAAGCTGTTGATATATTTTTTTTGTCATTTCCTTTATTTCTAAGTTTATACTCTCATCAACAGGCGCGGGAATACTGCGAACCGCTCCACTCATTTTTCCACCGCCCATATATTTTTCTTCATAGGTCAAAAATGAATTCCAACTGACAGGACACTCCGTTTCACTTACAATAATTTTCTCGCCGTTAAGTATCGCGGCGCAATTTATTTCAACGAAATTAACAAGAGCGCGCTCCACCACAATTTGAGAGTCAAAACAAACGGCAACATCGAGGGCATGAAACAATTC
>DATESK010000077.1:0-6026 GCA_035270865.1 Clostridia bacterium
AAGTTCAATCGCAAAATTTTGATAAGATTGATGAAAAAATTGAAACCACACTAACAGGATACGCGCGCGATTTTTACCGTTATTTTGAAGAAAATACTGTATCAGGACTTGTTGCCGACCACTATCAAGCATTTTTAGACAAAGGTCAATCTGATTATACCTCATCAACAAATATAGGATTTTCACTCTTGTCGCACATTTCAGCCTGTGAACTTGGATTTATTGACAGAACGGAAGCTAAAAAGCGTGTCATTTGCACACTTGAGACGGTGAGTACTCTCAAATTATGGAATGGACATTTGTACAACTGGTATGATTTGAAAACGAGAACACCGTTGCCGCCTAATTTTGTGTCAAGTGTTGACAGCGGAAATTTTATAGCTTCATTGTTTGTGCTAAAAGGTTACTTTAATGATGATATAGGTTTATGCGAAAGGTTGGAAAATATTATTAACAAAACCCGCTTTGATTTGTTGTATGACAAGGAACGGGGGCAATTTTTTATTGGTTTTAACGAAGCGGCAAACAAATTTGAAGGTCATTACGATTTGTTAGCTTCCGAAGCTCGCATTTTAACTATTGTTGCGATTGCTCTAGGTATTCCTGTCCGCGCTTGGAACAGTTTATCCCGCAGACACACAGCAGGAGTCTTTAACACGCTATATTCGTGGTCGGGAACAAGTTTTGAGTATCTTCTAGCCGACTTATTTTTGGAAGCACCTCTTGGCAGTCTGCTTGCACAAAGCTCAAAAAATGCAGTTCTAGCGCAGATAAGAACAAAATGCTCAAAGTTTTGGGGTATATCGGAATGCGCCTACTATTCTTTGGACGAAAAAAACAATTTTCGATATAAGGCATTCGGTATAAGTTCTATCGCTATGCGCGCCGAACACGAACATTGCGTGATTTCGCCGTACTCAAGTTTTCTTGCCTTAAAATTCAACGAAAGTAAAGTTTTTAATAACTTGTCCAAAATTAAAAAATTCACAAGTCCGCACGATATAGAGTCGCAAAGCACCTATGGCAAGTACGGATTTTCTGACGCGTTAGATTTTTCAAAACAAAAGGAAGGGAACACGGTTTGCACATTTATGGCGCATCACCAAGGAATGTCGCTTGTCGCAATTTTGAACCACTTGAAAGGAAATCTTACAAGCGAGTGTTTTTATCGTGATGCGCGAACATTTGCGACTAAAATTCTATTGACGGAACCCAAAATTACAACAAGAGGGGAAGCAAAACCCAAAACTAAAAGATTGGAAGTTGCACCAACCAGAGAAATTCATTTTGGGCATATCGATAAGCCTTTGCTTTTCCCTGTGATGAACTTTAGCGGAGACAAATATTGTGTTGCGATTGATGATTTCGGGCAAGGCTATGCGGTTTGTAATGGTGTTTTTATAAACCGTTTCCGTCCTAGAATATTTAGATCATACGGCGCGTTTTTGTATGCGGTAGAGGACGACAAAACATTTTCTCCAAGCTATGCACCGCTTAAGCAAAATGATAAATTTGTTGTCGACTTCTTTACTAATAGGAGCGAATTTACAAACTTAGATAACGGTATAACGCAGGAAGTATTGACAAGTCCGCTATATCATGGCGAACTTCGCCGCTTCAAAATCAATTCCTTTAAGTATAAAGATATATCAAAACAAACTGAAGACAAGCAGGTTTCCGCGAAACTTATAGAAAGTAAAAAAAATAGAGAGCTAACTTTTGCTTTCTACGCCGACCTATGCTAAAATTTTTATGATGCTGATACCTCGCATCAGTCCTTTTCAAATTAGATGATTGCAACATCCTTTGATGAAAAACGCAATGTTATCTATGCCGTGCGCAAGGCTAGAGAGGGGACTCACGGAATGTATTGCGCGCTAATTGTTAAAGGGTTAAAAAACATTACACCTATAACCTCAAAATTTGATTTTATCGGCAGAAATAGGGAAATTGACAATCCTGTTATTTTGGAAAATATTAAAAATAACAAAATCATATCCCCATCATTAGGCGATGTTTTAGAGCCTTGTCTAGGCTTTTGCGCAAAGATAACATTTGAAAAAGATTATTCTTTTGAATGTGCCATAGTTTATGCAGAAAATCAAAAAAAGCTTGAACAAGAAGTCAATTATGCAATTTATCCGTCATTTTATGACTTTATGCTAAAGACGGGAAAGACAACGGAAAGCGTTATGGGCGAAGATATGGAACGGTTTGCGCGCGCGCTTTTGCCAAAAATACTTTATTCTCCTTATCTTGATAAAGTTGTAAAAAAGATTGAACACTTAAAGGTGGAACTTGACAAATCAATTCTAGGACTGGAACTTACCCAAAGAGTAAATGAAGAGCGCACCGCGCTTGCGCTTGCGACAGAGTTCAAAATTCTCTACTATAAGTACAATGGCAATTTGACAAGATTAAAAGAGTTAGGCGAGTTGATGAATCAATACTCAAAGCTTGACATCAAAACTGTGCTTGTTATCGCTTATGACGAAGAGGATACCTATTTTGAAAACATAAAAAAATCTTTGACTTCACTCTTATCTTGCGGAAGATTTAAGTTGGTGCGCTATTTTCACGAACTATGGAAAGAAATTGCCTTCTTTGAAATCAATGATAATTTAACCATTGATATTAACGAACAGTTTTTTAATCCCGAAAAAAGTCCGCAAAGAGTGGAAAATCAAATAGAAATTTTTCTGCCTAAAGGTAAAAAGAAAGCAGAAATCTCCGCGTCTACAAACGACGGTTTTCAAGAAAACGGCGATTATTTTTTGAGTGCGCAAACTGAAACCGACTTGCCGTATTCTAATGTTATCTGTCGTGAGAGGGGCGGAACAATAATAACCGAAAACGGTGGGGGGTTCACATATTTCGAAAATTCAAGAGAAAACAAGCTGACTGAATTTTATCAAGATTCCGTGAGCAATTCTGCCTCAGAGCAATTATTTGCAGTTGGAACTGATTGGTTTGCGCGCTTAAATTCTAAATGCGATACAACATTTGGACGGGGTATCATAAAACAAGAATTTAGATCAAAAGAGGTTTCGGCAACAATCGAACAATATATGATTTTAAGTGGCGGCGCTAAAGTTATTGAAGTTAGAATCGACAGATTGAAAAAGCCTTTCAACCTTGTGCTTTCTCTAGATTTAGCACTTGGTGAAAAGGGGAAAAACTATGTTTTTTCAACACAAAGTTTCCGCGACACTAAAGTTTTTAGAAATTTGAACTCTGATTCAAAGCTCATACTTCGCGCTATTGGAGGACAGGTCTATGAAAATGGTTCCAAACTGTTTTCTAGAATAAAAAATGTTCCGTTTGCAGTTTTAAGTCTTGTTGAAATTCAACAGGGAATAGCTGATATACCGATTATGAAAACGGGCACATATAAATTTATACTTGGCTCTGACGATTATATTATTTTACTTGACAATGCCGAAGTTGAACAGGAAAAGAACGGTAGCACGGAATTTTGGAATAACTTGAAAAAAATAGAAATTCAAACGCCGTCAAATGAACTAAACACCTTGTTCAATCATTGGTTGCCTTATCAAGTTGTTTCCTCAAGATTTTTCGGCCGTTGCGGTTTCTATCAAACAGGCGGCGCAATCGGCTTCCGCGATCAGTTACAAGATTGCCTTGCCGTAATGAAAATGGAACCAAATTTTGCGCGCGATATGATATTGACTTGCGCAAGACATCAATACCTTGAGGGCGATGTTATGCATTGGTGGCACGGCGACAGGCACGGTGTCCGTACAAGGATTTCAGATGATAAACTGTTTTTGCCCTATGTTGTTTGCAAATATATTAAGTGGACTGGCGACAGCCAAATTTTGAACGAAAAATTGCCGTATATGGTTTCAAAAGCCCTTGAAGACGGAAATAATGTTGACGATGAAGGGAAAAATATTCCGCGCGAAAATGATCGCTTTGAGGTACCCGAAATATCCGCCGACAGCGCGCCGCTTTTTGAACATATGGAAAAGGCTGTTTCGAGTTCTTTGAAGTTTGGTGCAAACGATTTGCTGTTGATTGGTGGCGGTGATTGGAATGACGCCTTAAACGATGTTGGAAATGATGAAAGCGGTGAAAGTGTTTGGCTTAGTATGTTTGCCTGCATAGTTCTAGAAGAAATGAGTGAACTCTATGACGGCAACAGCAAAATGTCGCTTTTGGATATGCGGACAAAACTTGCAAAAGCAATTGAAAAGACCTATTCGACAGACAGATACAAACGGTTAATAACAAAGAACGGCGAATGGCTTGGAGAAAAAGGGGCAGTCATGGAAATCGACCTTATCTCTCAATCATTTTCATCGCTTTGCAAAGTTTGCGATAAAACCCGCGTTAATACCGCGCTTGATACCGCGTGGAAAGAACTAGTAGACGAGGAGCACGGAATTGTCAAACTGCTTACACCGCCGATAGAAAACGGCTACGGTTATATCTCAAGCTATCCTAAAGGTGTGCGCGAAAACGGCGGACAATATACTCACGCTTCGGTTTGGTACGCGCTCGCTCTCTTAAACGAAAATCGATATGAAGAAGCATACGAAATTCTTATGATGTTAAATCCTATGGAAAAATGCAAAACGCCCGAACATGAGGCAGAATACAAGGGCGAACCGTTTGTGCTTGCGGGAGATGTTTACTCTTCACAACAGCATTACGGAAGAGTGGGTTGGAGTTGGTACACGGGAAGCGCAGGCTGGTACTATACCGCGGTTTTGAAAATGCTAGGTATCGAACTTCGGGGTAAAGCATTGGTATTATCGCCTAAAATCCCAAAAGTACTCGACGGCACAACGGTTACGATTAAAGCCTTTGGAACGACTGCAAATATAACAATCCGACAAAAGGGCGAAAAAGCATTATTTTTGGGCGGAACAAAAATGTTGAATTTGTCGTCAATAGAGCTTGGCAAAAGTGAAAAATTGAATATAGAAATTTGGTGCTAGTTGGCTATAAAAATGTATTTTTGTCTTGTTTCTGTTTTACACAATATTAAATTTATGGTATATTGCTTATATGGATTTATTTGACTTAGCAAACCATGTTGAAAAGCTTGCCCCTCTTGCAGAAAGAATGCGTCCGCGCACTCTTGATGAGTTTATAGGACAGGAGCATATTGTGGGGGAAGGCTCACTTCTTCGCCGCGCAATAAAAGCGGACAGACTTGGAAGTTGTATTTTTTACGGCGCGCCAGGAACGGGAAAAACTACGCTTGCAAATATCATCGCGCAAAACACTAATTCAAATTTTGTCAAACTTAATGCGGTATGTTCAGGTGTTGCCGATGCAAAAAAAGTTATTGAAGAGGCTAGGGAGCTTTTACGCATATACGGCAAAAGCACATATTTATTGCTTGATGAATGCCACCGCTGGAGCAAGGCTCAATCTGACAGCGTTTTGCAGGCTATCGAAAAGGGCGAAATAATTTTTATTGGCTCTACAACTGAAAATCCTTATTCATCAATGACGCGCGCAATTGTTTCAAGATGTCGAATTTTTGAATTTCATAAACTTACTGAAAAGGATATTGAAAAAGGCTTAAAATTTGCCGTCTTAAATAAAGAACGGGGATTTGGAAACTTAAATTTGGATGTTACCGACAAGGCATACGCTCATTTTTCCTGGACAGCGGGCGGAGATATGCGCACCGCACTTAATGCCCTTGAACTTGCAGTTATAACCACGCATGCAGGAAATGACGGTATAATCAAAATTGACGAAAAAATTGCAGAACAATCAATACAAAAAAAATCACTTTCCTTTGATGAAAGTATGTACTATGATATGATTTCTGCATTTATAAAAAGTATGCGGGGAAGCGACAGCAATGCGGCAGTTTACTGGGCTATGCGCCTTATTGATGCAGGCGCAGACCCTTTGCTTATTGCGCGCAGAATTGTAATACATTCCGCTGAAGATGTTGGACTTGCCGACCCTAATGCAATAAATGTTGCGGTATCTGCGCTAACTGCATTTCAAAATATCGGATTGCCAGAGGGCAAAATTCC
>DATESK010000078.1:0-6514 GCA_035270865.1 Clostridia bacterium
ATTAAATTAAGAAGAGCGACATTTGTCGCTCTTTTTTCTTTCATCAAATTTTATAAACTGTTTACCACTTCTGCAAAATGAGATTTTCCGCTAAAATTCTTTTGCAAGCCGTTTGTAGTCCTCAAGGCTCAATTCCTCTCCGCGTGCCATAGCCTTGATACCTGCCCGCGCCATCCTTTCTCCCGCCTCTAACTTTGATATTCCAAACGCGGCGGACAAATTATTTTCCAAAGTTTTGCGGCGCATAGCGAATGCTGAATGCACAAGTTTTTTCACCCTATCAAAAATGCTTTCGTCAACTTTCCCCTTCTTGATGTCTATACGAACTACTGCGGAATCAACATTAGGCGAGGGGAAAAACATATTGCGGTTGACGCTTCTTGTTACTTTGCACTCTCCGCACATTTCAATCGCAAGCGTAATAGCGGCGTAATCCTTTGATTTGGGATTTGCCACAAAGCGGTCGGCTACTTCTTTTTGAACCATAACCGTTAGACTCTGAACTTGCAGACTGCTGTCCAAAAAACGCATAATCATAGGCGTAGTGATATAATAGGGCAAATTTGCAACCACTTTGAACTTACCGCCGACAATTTGAGTCAATTCCTCATCACTCATTTTGAGAACATCGCGGAATACCACTTCAACATTATCAAAACCCTGTAAAGTTAGGTCTAGTACAGGCTTTAGTTTTTGATCAAGTTCAAACGAAAAGACCTTTTTTGCAGATTCTGCAAGCGAGCGTGTCAAAGTACCCGCGCCCGTGCCGATTTCCACAACAGTATCGCTGCCTTCTACCCCTGCATCAACAACTATTGCGTTGAGCAAATTTGTATCGGTCAAAAAATTCTGCCCTAAGTTCTTATTAAACCTAAAGCCTGTCGCCGATAAAATCTCTTTCAAATTAAATTTGTTATCATCCATAGGTTTATTTTGTATTATATCGCAAAAAATAGCAAGCGAATTGCAAATAAGCCAAACACAAAAATACTTACTTTAGCCACTACCCCGCAACAAAAATGAACAAATCCGTTACACTTCGCCATAATTCTACAGCCTTTTTTGCGCATTTCCACATATGCTCATAAAAGGCGCGACTTCCAAAAACTACCAAATATTTTTTACATATATTTTGCACATCTGCACATTCTAAGATTGTACTAAAGAAGAAATTTTTTATGTACAAAAGAAAAGTGGGCATCTCAAGTAAGAGTGCCCACTTTGCTTTTATTTAATTTTAAGTTTGATTGAAATTTTTCTGTTTTAACTTCCGTGAATTTTTCGGTTTTTAACTTCATAAAATTTACGATTTTGACTTCCGTGAATTTTTCGATTTTAACTTTCGTGAATTATTCGGTTTTTAACTTTCTCAAAATTTCGGTTTTTAGCTTCAGCGAATTATTCGGTTTTTAACTTCATAAAATTTTCGGTTTCATAAAATTTTATTTAGACTTTTGAATAATTCTCAAGTCAATTTTTAAGCTAAAGCCGTGGGTTTTGCGACTTCATTTATCGAACTCACGCTACTCTCCTAAAACTAATAAATGGTTTCTCTAACTCTGTATTCCGCGCCAATATCTTTTGCGATTTCTCTGCACTTTTCAATTTCTTCTTCACCGACAAAATCCACAATTGATAAGACGGTATGTATTCCTTCGTCCACACAGCCCTTTGCAAATTTCAACATAGCATCAAAAGAGTTCGCAAATTTAGGGCGGCAAATAAAATTGTAATCATCGGCGTTTGACGCATTCAAACTTATAGAAATTGTATCGATAAAAGAGGCAAGCAGTTTTGGAATATCTTCACGCTTATTTATAAGTGCGGCAAGACCGTTTGTGTTAATACGGGTTTTCAATCCTTGTTTTTTCAACTTCGGCGCAATCATCATAATTTCAGACAAGCGGTAAAGTGGTTCTCCGAGTCCGCAAAAAACTATCTCTTTATAATTTTTTAGAGGATACATACTTAAGTCGTCCAAAACCTCGTCAACTGTCGGTTCAATTTCTAAGCGCAAGTTGTTTCCGCCTACTCCGTCCGAATTGTTTCGGACGCAGAATTCGCAATTATTACAGCAGCGATTTGTGAGATTTATATACAGGCTGTCGCCAAATTCATATACATATGTTTTCATTTTTCTCCTAAAGATAAGCCAAATTTCGACAATTGCGTACCTTTTCGTTTAGTGTTTTTTATTGTCAAACTTTGTTTGTTATTTACTGTCTTTAATGCGCGGAAACAGGGTTTGTGTGTTCATATTTGTTGTATTAACTATCTTTTCTGTCGAAACACCCAAAATTTCGCTCATCTTTTCCACTACATATAAAATCAATTTTGGCTCATTCCTTTTGCCACGAAACGGCACAGGCGTGAGATAGGGACAATCGGTTTCCACCAAGACTTTGTCAAGAGGAATATTACGAAGGACTTCCGCATTTTGCTTTGCGTTCTTAAAAGTTAAACTGCCGCCAAATGAAAAATGCGCGCCCTCAAGTTTAGAAAAAATCTTCGCCATTTCAAGCGAACCCGAATAACAATGAAGCACAAATCCGTTCTGCAATTTGTTAGCGTTATCAAACAGCAGTTTTTGCATATCAGCATAGGCATCGCGCAAATGAATAGCAACAGGCATTTTAAGCGCAGAGGCAAGTTCTAACTGTTCAACAAACACACGCTGTTGACAATCCCTGGGAGAAAGATCGTAAAAATAGTCAAGTCCGATTTCTCCAACAGCAACAATCTTGCGGTTGGCTTTAATCAGGTCTTCAAACTTAGAATAGTCTTCCGCTGTCGCGCTTTTACTGTCGTGTGGATGAATTCCCACAGTCGCATAGACACGCTCGTAAGTGTTGGCTAGTTCCACGCTTGAAATAGATGAATTCGTGTCATAGCCTACGCAAACGACCTTTTCAATGTTTGACTTTGGAAGCTCAATTACTATTGTTTCAACCTCACCCGTGTATTTTCCATCGGTTAGGTGCGCATGGCTGTCGATAATCATTAGCACACCACACTACCGCTGGGCATTTTTTTAATGGGCGCTACAAGGCACAAATCTTTATCGTTTATCGCGCAAAGAAGCATCCCTTGACTTTCAATACCTCTGAATTTTGCAGGTTTCAAGTTTGTTACGACAACAACTTGTTTATTTGTTATTTCTTCTGCCGTGTAGTATTCCGCTATGCTACTTGCTATAGTGCGGATTTCATCGCCGATTTCAACGGTTAATTTAAGCAATTTGTCCGCTTTCTCAACTTTTTCCGCCTTGACCACAAGTCCGACTTTTAGTTCAATCTTTTTGAAATCATCTATGGTGATTTCTGCAATGTCTACAACATTGATTTTTTCTTTTGCGCTGTCGCTACTATTTTCCATCTTTTTCGTTACCTCGGTTTTTGCATGCTCCGCTATTGCGTACTCTTCCATAGACTTCAACTCTTTTTCAATGTCAATGCGTTGAAAAAGTACGGGACTTTTTACAACTTTACTGCCCGAAATTTCCGCGCCGAATTTTTGTATGCTGTCAAAACCTTGCAACTTTTCGCTTATTGAAAATGCTTCAAAGATTTTGTTTGGAGCGTCAATCATAAACGGCTTGAGCAAAACCGCAATAACACGGATAGCCTCGCAAAGGTTGTATAATACTGTGCCAAGTCTATCTTTGTCGCTATTTTTGTTAAGCGCCCACGGCGTTGTCTGGTCGATATACTTATTAGCGCAAGAAACGATTTCAAAAATTTCTTGTAACGCATCAGGAATGTTAAGCTCATCCATTTTTTTTGCGACCTTAGCATACGCGTTTTCCGTTATTGAAATAAGTTCTTCGTCAAATTCGCCTTTTGTTCCTTTAGAGGGTAGAACACCGTCAAAGTATTGTACAACCATTGCCGATGTGCGGCTGACAAGGTTGCCAAGCATATTAGCAAGGTCAATGTTTATCCTTTTAATCAACAGTTCGTTGGTGTAAAGTCCGTCCTGCCCGAACGGAACTTCTCTTAAGAGATAATATCTTATGGCGTCCACCCCAAAACGGCTTGCAAGTTCAACAGGATCAACTATATTGCCCTTAGACTTTGAAATCTTATCTCCGCCCAGCATCAGCCATCCGTGTCCGTAAACACGCTTAGGCAGTGGCAATCCAAGACCCATAAGGATAGACGGCCAAATAATCGAATGAAAGCGTACAATTTCTTTCGCCATCATATGAATATCGGCTGGCCAATATTTTTTGAAATTGCTGTCATCGTCCGCAAGATATCCTAGCGCCGTGATGTAGTTCGTGAGCGCGTCAATCCAAACATAGATAACATGGTCATTGTCAAAGGGAACAGGTATGCCCCACTTAAACGAAGTTCTTGATACCGCTAAGTCTTGAAGTCCCGGTTTTAAGAAACTGTTTATCATCTCATTTTGTCGCGTTTTCGGCTCTAAAAATTCGGGATTTTCTTCAAATAGCTTCAAAATTCTATCGGTGTATTTTGACAAGCGGAAAAAGTAGCTGGATTCTTTTGTCAGCGTAACATCGCGTCCGCAATCGGGACATTTTCCGTCCTTTAGTTGCGATTCCGTCCAAAATGATTCGCAAGGCACACAATACCAGCCCTCATATTCGCTTTTGTAAATATCGCCGCTGTCATAGAGTTTTTGGAATATTTTGGACACCGCTTTTTCGTGGTCTTCATCTGTAGTGCGGATAAATTTATCATAGCTTATGCCGTAAAGTTTCCAGAGTTTTTTCAAGTTTTCAGATTGAATATCCACCCACTCTTTAGGGGATAGTCCGTGCTCTTTTGCGCTCTGCTCTATTTTCTGTCCGTGCTCGTCAGTTCCCGTGAGATAGAAAACATCAAATCCCTGCATTCGCTTAAAGCGTGCAATCGCATCGCATATCACAGTTGTGTAGCAAGTGCCGATGTGCCATTTGCCGCTTGGATAATAAATGGGGGTTGTAATGTAAAACTTCTCTGCCATAAATGCCTCTATTTCTTATATTTTTGACTATTATACTACTAAATAACTTAATTGTAAAATAAAATATTGAAAGGCTAAATTTTTGAGAAATGAACAAAACATTTTTCTCTAGTTTTGCTTAGGTGAAAATTTATCGCTCACAAAAGGATAATATTTAGCTAGTTTAATTTATTGTATATCAAAATTTTGGAGGAAAAATGAATATTGTTTTTTTGCTTCTGTCTTTAGCTTCGCTTGCGATGCTTATGATAAATTCCCCCGATACTGTTTTCCCTATAATGATAGGCGGCGCAACCTCGGCTATTGAACTTATTCTCAAACTGCTTGCAATATATTCGGTTTGGCTGTCAGTCTTGAAAATGATGGAGCGGACTGGTGCGGATAAACTAATAGCAAAAATATTGCGCCCCGTAACCAAAAGATTATTCAAAGGTGAAAGTGAAGACGCGCAAGTCTTTATTTCAATAAATTTCGCTTCCAACATTTTGGGTATGGGTGGCGCGTCGACACCTGCAGGCATTAAAGCTATGCGCGAAATGCACAAAAGCGGCGACACGGCATCGCCAAATATGATACTTTTTTTGGTGATAGCGGCAACCTCAATACAATTTTTTCCCGCAACAGTCATTGCTCTGCGCTCTACCGCAGGAAGTGCGAACGCTTCGGATATTTTGCTTCCAACCCTTATTTCATCCGCCAGTTCTACCGCTATCGCCATAATACTTTGCAAGGTTTTTGGAAGCATATCAAAACCCGCGGAAAAAGTAGAAAAGAAAGGCAAAATTCGATTCAGGAACGCAAGTTTGGATACAAAACTATGCAACAACATCGCCATGGCAAAAGCGAATACGCCGTTGCCTGTAAATTGCACAAATATGGAAAATGCCGTATCAACAACGAATAAACCTTTGCCTGTCAAGACTATATACAGCATAAATAACAAAACCACCGTGGCATCAAAAAATAAGGCAACACAAGTCAATGCAACCGCTTGCAAAAACAAAGCGTCTGCAACGCAAAAACAAAGTTAATGGTTTACATACTCCCCGGACTTATTATCATTATGCTGATAACTTGCGCCGTGAAAAAGGTGTCGGTTTACGAGTGCTTCATTGACGGCGCAAAAAGCGGACTAGAACTCATCAAAAGCATATTCCCCTATATTTGCTCAATTTTTGTCTGCATTTTTTTGTTCAAGTCCAGCGGATTATCAAAAATCGTTGCACGGTTGCTATCATATCCGCTGTCCTATCTCGGCATACCGTCAGAACTTGCCGAACTGATATTTCTTATTCCGCTGTCAGGCAACGGAACTATCGCCTTGCTTGCCGAAATCATTGCCGAACACGGAGCAGACAGCTATATAGCCCGTTGCGCTTCGGTTATTTGCGGTTCAACGGAAACGATTTTTTATATTGCTGCCGTCTATTTTTCCGCTTGCAAAGAAGTCAAGCGCTTGCGTTATGCAATTCCTGTTGCAATTTTTGCGACCTTAGGCGGAACGGTAATCGCCTGCGCGCTTTGCAGACTTATGTGATAAATA
>DATESK010000079.1:0-7268 GCA_035270865.1 Clostridia bacterium
GAACAAGACAACATAGCTTTCAATGCACAGGCTGGAGCAACAAATCTTTGCGGAGATATTGATTGCCAAGAAAAAAACGAACAAAGCGACAGCGACAGCGAAATGGACTGCAAAATGGACGAACAAAGCGGTAAAAACAGCGACAGCGAAAAAAGCAGCGAAGTAGACGAACAAGGCGGAAAAGACAGCAAAGTAAATGCGGTTGGCAACAGCGAACAAAGCGACTGTAATGACAAAGGCGATTGCAAAGATACTCAAAGCGATGATGAAAACGAAAGCGTGGAAATTTGCGAGAATGTATGGAAAGAGAAAGTGGACAAGTTCTTTCTGGAGAACCCCAAAGCTCAACCTTTTGCAAAAGAAATCGCGCAGGAAATGCTTGATGATAAGTGCCTAGTTAATGACGCAAACGGTCTTGAAACCGCATTTTCCAGATTTTTGGTTAAAAGCTACAAATCGCCGTCCGAATTAACTGCAAGTGATGAATTTTTGTCGCGGTATGTGTTTTCAAGCGAGGCAATCAAAAATCGAATAATCGAGGACTATCTCTTTTCATTAAGTCATCAAAAACCGCCCGCAACTATCAAAGGTACGGGCACAACAACCTTGACACCGCCCTCAAGGCCTAAGACTTTGCAGGAGGCAGGGTGGATTTTCATCAGGGACAATAAATAACAGGAGAATATTATATGGTAAATTTTACAACCGCCGATAATGCGTTAAAGACATTATATCTAGGCGTTTTGGCAGAACAATTAAACATCGGAATCAATCCTTTACTTGCAAAAATACAACACACAACAGCTGATGTTTGGGGCAAGGAGATTGTAAAACTTGCGCCGTACGGAATGAATGGCGGTGTGGGTTCGGGAACGGAAGACGGCATTCTTCCCGCTTGTGCAGGAAATAACTACGCGCAGTTCAAACTTGAACTCAAAAACTTTTTTGGAAAAATTGAAATTTCGGACAAGGCGGTGCGCGCATCGCAAAATTCCGCAGGCGCATTCGTTAATTTGTTAAACGCGGAAATGGACGGACTGCTAAAGGCAAGCAAATTTAATTTTGGCAGGATGCTCTATGGTGACGGCACGGGTCTGCTTGCTACAACAGTTGAAAATGTGAGTGTGGCGCTAAACGAAATTACAGTTGACAGCGTGCGCAATCTTATGGAAGGTATGATTGTTGACCTTTACGACAGTACCGGAGTTGCGATTGAAAAATTAACAGGGGCGAAAATTATTGCAATCAACCGCGCTACAAAAGTTGTCAGCTTCTCGAAATCTGCGCTTTCCGCACTTGCAGGCGGATATGTGATTTATATGCAAGGTTCAAAAAACAATGAAATGACTGGACTTGAAGCATTGTTCGGCAATACTGCAAGTCTTTACGGTCTAACAAGAGCGAACTATTCTTTCCTTACTCCGTACAGCAAAACGATAAACTCAGGTGTTTACGGAAGTGTGATTCAAGACGCAATAGACCAAATTGAAGAAATCGCAGGCGGAGCAGTTGACTTTATTGTGTCGTCATATGATGTTAGACGCGCTTATATTGAAAACTTAAATGCAAACCGCACAAACCTTGACTATATGAATCTTGACGGCGGATTTAAGGCAATATCATATTCGGGCATACCGTTTGTTGCCGATAGATTTGTAGCGGATAAGACTATGTACTTGCTCAATTCATCCGATTTCAAGTTCCATCAACTTTGCGACTGGCGTTGGCTTGAGGGTGAGAGCGGTACGGTGCTACATCAAGTTGCGGATAAGCCTG
The DNA here is from genome assembly GCA_035270865.1 of Clostridia bacterium. Lineage (GTDB taxonomy): Bacteria > Bacillota > Clostridia > Christensenellales > CAG-917 > STD2-102. The sequence goes on from DATESK010000079.1 coordinate 1,777, forward strand.
TGTACACCGCAACGCTTGTAAAGTACGCCGATTTGCTGTGCGAACGACCTATGGGACAAGCTAAACTCACATTCTCTGATTTGTCGCCTGCTCCAACTTATGTTGTTTCTTTTGACAGCAATGGCGGAACACAGATTGCAAGCCAAATTGTCGAGGCGGGCGGCGCTCCGACTAAACCCGTCAATCCTGTTAAGGACGGTTTGACTTTTGTCAACTGGTATTATAACGGAGAAAGCTATAACTTTATGTACGGTCAAGTCAACAGCGACATAACTTTAACTGCCGTTTGGTCAGAGATGTAAGCGATTAAGCATAGTTTGTGCTACAACGCTACAAAGCAAAGGCTTGCAAGGGTTTCCTTGCAAGCCTTTTTCGAGGGAATTATGAATTTGATTGAAATAAAACAAGATGTCTTTGATATAGCTTGGAGAATCCGACAGATTGATTCGGACTACAAATTGTACTACAACCAAAAACAAAAGCGATATGAAGTTCATTCGCATTTTGGGCTTGAGGTAGTAGTGCCGTACCCTTCGCTTGATACAAGGACAATTTCTCATATCATAAAAACCCGTCTTGAAAACCGCGAAAAGCTGATTTGCGAAATTGAAGAAAACAACGAGCGGATTGAGAGAGAACAGCGACAAAAAATTATTGAAAAGGCACTCGTTGCCTATGAGGAACAACTATGACAGTAAAAGAAATACTTAGTGATTGCTTGAAAAAGCTCAACATCACAAATTTTTTGAATGAAGAAACTTTTACAACTTCGCAAAGCGCAATAGCAAACAGACTTTTGGACTGTTTGAATTTAATTTATCAAGAGGTGGTAACCGATTATTTTCCGCTGGTTTATTCGGAAAGCATAACACTTGACGGGAATTTAGTGCCATATTCAACCTTAGTACACCGCCTACTAAAACCTATTTCTCTAAAAAATGACGGGAAAAACATAGCTTTTATCACTTTGCCAACTGGAATAGAAAGCAAATATATGGGAACTGCAACGCTTTTTTATAACTACCTTCCAACTGAATTGACGCTTGACTCGAACATTGACGACTGCCGTTTGACTTGCGGATTATTATCAGACGGCGTAATGGGTGAGTATTACTTTTTGGACAGCGTTTTTGAACTGGCGGCAGCTTATGACAATAAGTTCCGCAAAGATTTGTCTTGGGCGACAACAAAGGGCAGAGAAATAATGATTAAACCAAGGAGGTGGGGAGAGTGAAAGAAAGCAAAGCCAACAAAATTTCATCTACTCGATTTAAGTTGAAAACTGCATTTTCGGGAATAAAGCGAACGGCTGACGATAAAATGATGTCATTTTCTTATTCTCCAAACTGCTACGGTTTTACATTCCGCGGAGGAGTGCTGAAGTCGGATTTGGGACTGCGCTATGCGGACGCTTGTTACAGTATTGAAAGCGAAATGGTACACAACTTTCAACCATTTCCTGCCGGTGTTAAAATTTTGGAAGCATTTGTTTATCAAAAAACTAACAACGATGGAAGTTACGGCGATATGTTGGTTGTTCATACAAACGAAAATTTGCTCTACTCCACCAAAATGTTCACAAATGACACCTGGCATCTAGTCCTCGGAGTGAGCTTTACGGGAAAAGGCAGTTCGGTAAACTACAATTACAATTCCAATGATTGTTTGTTGCTTAGTTCACCAATCAATAATCTTTTGATTATAAACGGCGAACAAGTAACCTCTGTGCCGTCTGCTCCGCACTTTACATCAATGTGCGTGCATTACGAAAGGATTTTTGCCTCCGACAGCGTACAAAAAAAGTCAGTATGGTTTTCTGCTGATTTTGACCCGACAAACTGGACAACAAATTTGGAAGCAGGTGGATTTATAAACTTTTCGGATGAATGCGGAGAGGTGCTAAAAGTTGTTAGTTTTTTAGATTATGTTTATGTTTTCCGCGAACACGGCATTTTTAGGCTTGTTGCGTATGCCGAACAAACGGAATTTTCCGTGTCAAAGGTATTTGTGGACACGGGCAAAATTTATGGCGACACCATAGCGCAATTCGGCGACAAAATTGTGTTTTTGGCAGATGACGGGCTTTACATTTTTGACGGCTACAATGTCAGCAGAATAGCAAAGGATTTGCACGAAATCGAATACAAAAGCAGAGCGGTCGCCACATTTTTTGAAGGAAAATATTATCTTGCATGCAGATTTTGCAAATTTGTTGATATTGAAAACACATCTTGGAAAAACAACGCTCTTGTTGAATACGACATGTCGCTTGGCATATTTTCCATAGTTAAAAATGTGGACATAGTTCGCCTCATATCAGTCAATGTCCATCACAATGCAGGAGTGCTTGCAGTGTTTGGAAGCGGTATAACGAACTTTATGGGCTCGCTAAATAACCATGGCAAAGTTATGCTCACAAACACGGAAAAGCATTGGGAAAGCCCTGTCAACGACTTAGGAAACGAGCGGAAAAAGGTGGTTCGCGAAATACAACTTACTACTTCGGCAAGTTTGATTTTGGGAGTTATTGTTGACGGAAAAGTGTTTGAATACGCGCTTGAGGGCTCAACTCTACCGCAAAAAATTTTAGTCGGCAAGTCGGGCTACACAATAGGCTTTTACATTGATAGCGTTGAAGAAGACATTGAGCTTACGCCCCCGATAGCGCTTATTGATTTGCTTTAAGGAGGAAAAATGGATTACAAAGAACTAAGTTCAATTATGGAACAGCTTAACAAACGGCTTTTGACAATAGAGCAGAAAATTAAACAAATACAAACCGCCATTACTTCACTTACCGCAGAACTTGAGGCTGTGAAAGTTGTGGTTTTCGCGGCGAATTAGGAGGGAATTATGTCATTTTGGGATGAATTCAAAAAATTATTTCAAACAAACCAACAGCGTGAAGAAGAAAAAGCTAACAAAATAAAGGATGCCGTAAACAACGAAAACAAGATTGTAGGCAGACTTCAACAACTGGAGAACGAATATCAATCAAGTTTGCCAAAAGAAAAGCAAGCCGACCTTGAAAAACTTTTTCCAACCTCTCTTGGTCTAAGCAAACTTGAATATGATGCAAAAACGGATACAGAGCTTAAAAAACAGGCGGAAGCCGAACTTTTAGCATCAATGGAAGAGCAGAAAAACTCTATCTTAAAACAAATATCAAATCAACAAAACAGCGTTGAAAAATCCAAGGAATCATTAGCAACGGACGCAGAGGACAGCCTTGCAAAACTTGACGAGCTATACAAAAGTCTAAAACAAAAGGCGGAAAAAAGCGCGCTTTCGCGTGGACTTAGTCGGTCGTCGATAATTATGTCACAACTGTCCGACTATGACAAAAATCAAACGGATTCCGCAACAAGCGTACAGAAAGAAATGATAAAGCAAATTTCTTCCGCTAATCAAAAGATTGTCGATTTGGAAGGGGAAAAGGAGAGCGCTCTTTCAGAACTTGACCTAAAACACGCAAGCAACCTTGCCACAAAAATTTCTAAACTTCAAAACGATAGAGATGAAAAGGTGCTTGAATACCAAAAGTACAACGACAATATTGCCGCAAAAGAGGCGGATTATGCGTCGCAGCGCGCAAAAGATGTAAAAAAGTACGAAAACGAATCACAAGCCGAAAACGAAAGTAAGGCGGCAAAGCAGAGAGAGGAAGAAAAACTTTACGGCTACGCGGGCGACAAACAAAAAAATTACGCTGAGCGATACGGCATAGCGTTAGATTTTTACAATTCCTTATCGCCCGATATTGCCGCAGATGCGCTCAAAGCGAGTCCTAATATGCGGTTTTATCTTGGCAATTACTATGAAAAACTACTTGAAATTTTGAAGCAAAAAGGTTCGGCGACCGACAGATATTTTTAATTAAGTTTCATTATATTAAATCACTAATAAGGAGAAGGATATGTGGGAAGAAGTGTTAGGACAAGCCGCGGCTAACGGTTTGTGGGCAATGTTATTTGTTGCGCTTTTAGTTTTTATACTAAAAGACAGCAAGAAGAGAGAGGAAAAATATCAAGATACCGTGCGCAGACTTTCACAAAGTTTGAATGTGGTGATTGATATACGCGACGATGTAAAGGAGCTTTGTCAAACTTTGCTTGGACTTAAGTGCATAGCGGAAAACAAGAAAAGCAAAAGAGCATCGGCGGCAACAAAAATTAAGGAGGTAAATGAAAATGAACTGGGGAGCGAAACTTAAGAGTGTCAGCTTTTGGACAGGCATAGGTGGCGCAGTCGTTATGTTACTTCGTGCGTTCGGAGTCGAAATGGGCGGAGAAACGGCGGAGAATATAATAAACCTCGTATGCGGCGCGCTGGTGGCGGTAGGAATTTTCAAAAACAGCGACAAAGCAAAGGACAGTATAAAGAAAATAACAAATCTTAATGATGAAATTGTGGACTTATCCCGCGAAAACGAAAACGAAACTTCCAAAGAAGACGATATAAAAAAAAATAATAGTAAGTAATAATTTTTATTATAACCTTTTAATCTTTTATAGAGATTTTTACCTTCCGACTTACCGCTTAGGCATTTGTAGAGCTTTTTACCTTCCAACTTACCGCTAGAGCTTTTACCTTCCGTAAACCGCCAAAATAAAAATTTGTCAATGTTTATCATTTTTTACTTTGGCGGTAAATAAACTTTAATAACAATATTAAGCGCAAGACCATGCGGACAAAGCAAATATAAAATTGTAAGTCGGTTTGTTTAGGCCAAAATACATTTTTACAATCTTGCATAACCGTAAATATGACCGCATACACTTTAGCGATATTGATTTTTTGGAGGGTATTATGGACAAATTTGACCTATATCGGGATATTGCAATGAGAACGGGAGGCGATATTTATGTTGGCGTTGTCGGACCTGTCAGAACGGGCAAATCAACATTTATCAAGACCTTTATGGAGGGGCTTGTTATAGATAATATTGCCGACAAGAATAAGCGTATGCGCACAATTGATGAGCTGCCGCAGTCGGCTGACGGTCGCACTATTATGACGACTCAACCGAAGTTTGTGCCGAATGAAGCCGTTTCGGTGGCATTCTCCAAGGAACTATCCGTCAATATGCGTATGATTGATTGCGTAGGCTATCTAGTCGAGGGCGCGCTGGGGCATAAGCAAGACGGCAAGGAAAGGCTCGTGCGTACTCCGTGGTCGACAGAGGATATGCCGTTTGAAAAGGCGGCGGAACTCGGTACCGAAAAAGTCATAAAGGAACATTCCACAATTGGCGTGCTTGTTACAACTGACGGTTCTATTAGCGAACTTGATAGAGGCAAATATGTTCAGGCAGAGGAACGCGTTGTAGCGGAACTTAAAGAGTTCGGCAAACCTTTTGTTGTGGTATTAAATTCTTCTAAACCCGAAAGTGAGGAAGCAATAAAGTTGCAAGCCGCGCTCAAGGAAAAATACGGCGTGCCGGTGCTAAGAAAAAATGTGTTGACTATGAAAGAAGCGGATATTACGGAAAT
>DATESK010000080.1:0-4996 GCA_035270865.1 Clostridia bacterium
GAATATCGTGTGTTCTTCTCAAAAATTTAAAGATAAAACTGCAGGTCATTTATTTGATACTGATGAAAGATATAAAATTAGACTGAATAGTGATATAGTTTATTTGGTTGGAAATGGAGATTATCACTACTTTGACAGCGAAGGATATGCTAACAGTGGCATTGCCTTACAAGAAATTGAGAATCTTGATAAATGTAAATTCATTTTCTTTTCTTCTTCGAATTCAGCGAAGCACATTCCCGATTCACACAATTTAGTCACTAAGGCTGTATCTGCTGGCGCAACTACTGCGATGGGATTAACAAATGGTGGCTATAATGCGACCGCACAAAAATCATTTGGAGAATGGTTGTTTTATTATCTAAGAGTAGACAACAACAGCATTGCACAAGCAGCACAAATATCCAAATCTGCAATTGAAGGTGATGGTATGACTTTATCCTACGGTATAAGTGGCGACCCCTATCAAGTGTTATTTCCATCTAGTCCTAATAGTTACTACGTGACTAGTAGTAACGATTTAATGATAAGTATTGATCAAGTGCTAAATTTGGATTATACTGATGTCACTGATATTGGCAATGGTATAGTAAGATACAGTAAAACTATAAACGGAATAAAAAGAAATATAAATAATGTTATGACACCAGTTGAAATTAACTATAACAATTATGTAAATGAGAAGGGTTATGGTTATCAAGATGTAGTTTGTTACAATTTATATGACGGAAGTCAAATTGATTTCGCTGATATAATCAACTTGAAGTAAGAGGTGACTATGAAAAGAAGAAAATTATTTATATATACTACCCTTATATTGATGGCATTTATATTTTCAATGGCGGCTTGTAATCAAGACGAGATTCAATACGGAGAATTGCAAGATTTAATTGGTGACAAAACTATTGAAAGAATTGACTATGTTGATACATCTTCATATTTAGACTCTCCGATTGAAACGCATAAAACTAGTGAAAGCATAAACCATGTTGATACATCAAATAAATTTGTAGAAAACAAGATAAGCGTAGGCAACGAAAAGAAAAATATGTTTGATTATGTTGATACCAAATGCAGGGTATATTCGAGAACAGCAACTGATGAATTAGAATTTTCTATTATTAGAGATGCTTATTCGAAATTAAAATATAAAAAAGTGTCGGAAAACAATATTGTAGTAACCGCAAGTCAAGATCGTATAATAATATTTTTTACAGATGGAACCTATTTGTTCACATCAGTTTGGTATAAATTTTGGTATGTTGAAGCAGACGGAAAAATTATAAACTATGATGGTATTATGTATTTCGATTCTTCGCAGACTGATGTACTAGAGCTTGCAATGAGAAGTGGCGTGACTGGGGTGCCGTATGATTCGTTTGAAGATTATTGGGCTACTATTGCACCAAATCAATTTTGATTATAGTGAAAGGGCAATCATATTAGGAGGTTGTATGAAAAAAATAATGTCGTACATATTGATTATTGCAATGCTGTCAGTATTTTTGTTTTCAATGTCTGCTTGCAACAATGATAAAGTGGAAAGTGGAAAGATGAATGACTTAATTGGAAATAAAACTATTGAAAGAATAGACTATTTCTTAAAAGATTCTAATAGAGCTTCCGGAATTGAAGCAAGTAATGAAGATTGTGAAGCTCCAGAAAGAATGAAAACATGGTACTTTGACGAGCTGTACTCTAGTGGGAAAATATATTCAATAGCAAAAGCAGATTTTGGTTTTGAGACAATCAAATATGCATATTTGGATATTGAATATTATATTGAACCTAGTTTGAGGTCTTCATTGTCTAACTATATTATTTTATTTTTTTCAGATGGAACCTATTCGGCATGGAATTGTTGGGATACTTTTTGGTATGTTGATGTTGATGGAAAATCAGTAAAGAGACTTGATTTTCTTTGGGTAGATGACCAGCCTATTAAAGTCGTCGAGCTTTTAATGACAGGTTGGGTAACAGGAATATCTTACGATTCCTTTAAGGATTATTGGGCTACTATTGAATCAAATCAATTTTGGATTGAGGAATGAAATCTATTATATGATACAATCAGTTTGAAATATGGGGAGAAGAAATATGAAAAAGAAAGTAAGAATAGTATTTTTAGTGTTAATGATCTTAGGATTAATTTCTTCGGCAATTTCTTTCTCAACATTTAGCGACGCAGATATTGATTTTTCGTCTGAGATAGTAGTGGTTGCTTCTTCGGCAATTTCTTTTTCTGATGTTGATTTCTGCTCGTAATACCGCATTTAGAGCAGTATATGAAAAAATATTTGTGTTTTTAGCACAACTCGGTAAAATTTTTATAAGTTTTTGAAAAATTGTTAAAATTTCGTATTTTTTTGCTTGACACCTTTTTTAGAAAAATGTATTCTATATAAGCCGCGTTCTAGGACACGGAATATTTTGGTGTGGTTTTGCGACACGCCAAAAAGAAAAAGTACGACACACACGGGTGAGTGTACACCGATAAAATCAGGAGGCTATTATGGCTGGACAAAAAATCAGAATCAAACTGAAAGCGTACGATCACAACCTCATCGATCTCTCGGCAGAGAAGATTGTTGAAACTGTGAAAAAGACGGGTACTAAGGTTTCAGGACCGATTCCTCTCCCAACCGAGAAGGAAGTTGTTACCATTCTTCGCGCGCCACACAAAGATAAAGATGCAAGAGAGCAATTTGAACTTAGAACACACAAGCGTTTGATTGACATTTTCAACCCTACATCAAAGACTGTCGATTCTCTTATGAAAATCGATCTGCCTGCTGGAGTTGACATTTCAATTAAACTATAGTTGAAATAAAGAGGAGGGTGAACTTTACATGGATAAAGCAATCATCGGAACGAAACTCGGTATGAGTCAAATTTTCACCGCAGACGGCAAAGTTGTGCCGGTAACGGTCGTCGAGGCTGGCCCTTGCGCGATTGTGCAGGTGAAAACAAAGCAAAATGAAGGATACGATGCAATTCAAGTTGCATTCGGAACTATCAAAGCAACGAGAGTAACAAAGCCTATTGCGGGACATTTCAAGAAAGCGAATGTTGCGCCGGCGCGCTATCTTCGTGAATTCCGTTTTGCGGACTGTTCAAAGTATGCAGTCGGAAACGAAATCAAGTGCGATGTGTTCACAGAAGGCGAGCGTGTTGATGTAACGGGAACTTCTAAGGGACACGGTTTTGCAGGCGTCATTCAAAGGTGGAATCAGCACATAGGTCCTATGGCTCACGGTTCAGGTTATCACAGAGGCGTCGGCTCAATGGGCGCGAACTCCTCACCGTCAAGAGTTTTCAAGAACAAGCATATGCCTGGTCATTGGGGACAAGACAAAGTAACAATTCAAAACCTGCTTATCGCAAGAATTGACACGGCAAGAAACCTCTTGCTCATCAAAGGCGCGATTCCTGGCGCGAAAGGTTCTTTGGTTACTATAAAGAATACCCTCAAAGGTTAGTCGGAGGAATTATGCAACTTAACGTTTTAGATATGGCTGGCAAAGAAGTCGGCAAAATGAATGTGGACGACACTGTGTTTGCAAGAGATTACAACGAAGCTCTCGTACATCAAGTGGTTGTCGCACAACTCGCAAATCAAAGACAAGGCACACATGCCGCGCAAACAAGATCAGAAGTACGCGGTGGTGGTGTGAAACCGTTTCGTCAAAAGGGAACAGGTCGCGCTCGTCAAGGCTCAAGCAGATCGCCACAACATGTTGGCGGTGGCGTAGCATTTGCCAAGAAACCGCGTGATTTCTCGCAAAAGATAAACAAAACGATGAAAAAATCAGCGTTTTTGTCTGCAGTTTCACAAAAAATCCGTCAAAACGAATTTACGGTTTTGGATAAGTTTGAACTCGCAGAAGGCAAGACAAAGTTAGTGGCAACAGTAGTTGATGCTTTGAAGCTTTCGGGCAACACGATTTTCGTTGTTGAAGAACCCAACGCTTTACTTCTCCGCGCCACAAGCAATATGCCTGAAGTACAAGTTCAGGAAGTTAGGACTCTGAGTGTTTATGATGTGGTTGCGTCAAGCAATTTGGTCTTCACACAGGGCGCAGTAGCAAAACTTGAGGAGGCAAACAAATAATGACAGCATTTGACATCATTCTTGAGCCAATCCTTTCCGAAAAGAGCTATGACGGTATCGCCGAAAAGCGTTATACATTCAAGGTTCAAAAGACTGCCAACAAGACACAAATAAAAAAGGCAGTTGAGGAAATTTTCAAGGTCAAGGTAAGCAAAGTAAACACATCAAATTACAGCGGAAAACTGAAGAGAATGGGAAGCCATGAGGGCAGAAGACCGTCCTTTAAGAAAGCTATAGTAACCTTAACCGCTGATTCAAAGGCAATCGAGTTCTTCGAGAGCTTGTCATAGGAGGCACGGTTATGGCTATTAAAAAATATAAACCAACATCACCCGCCCGTCGTTTTATGACTGTGTCGGCGTACTCGGAGATTACAACAACTACTCCCGAGCGTTCACTGCTTGTTTCTAAGAATAAGAGCGGCGGCAGAAATGCAAACGGACGCATTACTGTAAGACACATCGGTGGCGGCAATCGTACAAAGTATCGTATAATCGACTACAAACGCAACAAAGACGGCGTGCCGGCTAGAGTTGCAACAATCGAATATGATCCGAACCGTTCAGCTAATATTGCGCTTTTGCACTATGCTGACGGCGAAAAAAGATATATTTTAGCACCTCTTGGACTTAGCACGGGTGATACTGTTGTGAGTGGCAAAGACGCAGATATCAAAGTCGGCAATGCACTTCCGCTTGAAAATATACCTGTCGGTACTCAAATTCACAATATTGAACTTCAACCCGGAAAGGGCGGACAAATTGCTCGCTCAGCAGGCAATACCGCACAGCTTATGGCAAAAGAAGGCAGATATGCGACACTTAGAATGCCTAGCGGTGAAATGAGATTGGTACTAGTTGGTTGCAAAGCAACAATTGGACAAGT
>DATESK010000081.1:0-3968 GCA_035270865.1 Clostridia bacterium
GCAGAGGTGGAGTACAGCGAACAGCAGTCGAATTTATGGTATTATAATTACCCACTAGAGGACGCAAGCGGATATATTACAATCGCGACAACCCGTCCTGAAACAATGCTTGGCGACACGGCAGTTGCCGTCAATCCTAAGGACAAAAAGTATTCAACATATATTGGTAAAATGCTTAAACTTCCGCTTACGGATAGGATAATTCCAGTCATAGGCGATACTTATGTTGAAATGGGTTTTGGAACAGGCGCGGTCAAAATTACCCCTGCTCACGACCCCAACGACTTTGAAGTGGGAATCCGCCACAACCTTGAGGTTATACGCATTATGGATGACGGCGGAGTAATGAACGAAAACGCAGGCAAGTATCAAGGGCTTGATAGAAATGAGGCAAGAAAGCAAATTGTTGCCGACTTGACTAAGTTAGGACTTATCGTAAAAATTGAGCCTTACGCTCACAATGTCGGCGCGTGCTACCGCTGCGGTTGTACCGTTGAACCTATTGTGTCAAAGCAATGGTTTGTCAAAATGAAGCCTCTAGCAGAGCCGGCAATAAAAGCAGTTAAGTCAAAGAAAATCGAATTTATTCCTAAGCGTTTTGACAAGATATATTTCAATTGGATGGAAAATATCAAAGACTGGTGCATTTCGCGTCAGCTTTGGTGGGGACACCGTATTCCTGCCTATTATTGTGATGAGTGTGAAAATATGGTTGTTTCTAAAACCGAAATTGACACTTGTCCTAAATGTGGTGGAAGAATGCATCAAGACGAGGATGTGTTAGATACTTGGTTTTCTTCCGCTCTATGGCCTTTTTCAACACTTGGATATCCAAAGAAAAACAAAAACCTAAATTACTTTTATCCTACAAGCGTTTTAGTTACAGCCTACGATATAATCTTCTTTTGGGTTGCTAGAATGATTTTTTCGGGTATTGAGTTTATGGGCGATGTGCCGTTTAGCGAGGTGCTTATTCACGGCATAGTGAGAGATGACAAAGGACGCAAGATGTCTAAGTCGCTTGGAAACGGTGTGGATCCGCTTGAAATAATCGACAAATACGGCGCAGATGCGCTAAGACTTTCGTTATCAACAGGCATTGCTCCAGGAAGTGATACGAGATTTAGCGAAGAAAAGGTCGGAAGTTGTAGAAATTTCTGTAATAAACTTTGGAACGCTTCACGCTTTGTTATTATGAATTTAGACGGCGATGAGAAAGCGGAAATTCCCGCAAGACTTAATATTACCGATAAATGGATTTTGACAAGGCTTAATGAGGTAATACGCGAAGTAACTCAAAATTTGAACCGCTACGAAATAGGACTTGCAAGCGCAAGGTTGTATGACTTTGTGTGGAGCGAATTCTGCGATTGGTATATCGAAACGCAGAAACCGCATCTATATTCCGAAGATAAAGCGACAAAGGCACATTCGGCATCAATGCTACTTTATGTGTTAAACAACATTTTGAAGTTGTTACATCCTTTCGTGCCCTTTATAACCGAAGAAATCTATGGTATACTAAACCCTAAGCAGTCAATAATGGTTGAGAAATGGCCGCAATTCCAAAAGTACCGTTTATATCGAAAGGAAGAACAATGTTTCATTGCGCTTAAAAATGCTATCACAGCAATTAGAAATACCCGCGCGGAAATGGGCGTTGCGCCGTCAAAAAAAATCAAAATATATGCAGTTACCACAGATTCCAGCTTTATCAACAAGTCAAAGCTGTACTTGGAAAAACTTGCGAATATAAATGAAATTGTGGTCGTTGCAGACAAAAATGATATAACTGAAAAATGCGTTGCGCTTGTTGGCGAGAGTATGGAAATATTTATTCCGTTTGGCGACCTTTTGGATATTGAAAAAGAGAAAGAAAGATTGACAAAAGAAATCGAAAACGCAGAAAATGAGATAAACCGCAACAAAACTATGTTAGCTAACGACAATTTTGTTAAAAAAGCTCCGCAAAAACTTGTTGATGCGGAAAAAGAAAAACTTGCTAAGAACGAAGAAAAGATTGAAAAATTGCGTGATAAACTAAAGATGTTCGATTAAATTCTGATAGTTGACAGCGAATATAAGTTTGAAAGGAGGGAATATGCGTAGCGCAGGAAAACATTTTATGCCCACAATGGAATATTTGAAATCTAAAGGACTTACCCTTTTTCTTTTGACGATTGTCCCTTCACTCCTGACGGCGTTTTTTATTTCGCCTTCGTCTTTCTTGTATTTTTTGTGCAATTTTTTTGAAATTGAAAGCTATGATTTTTCAACAATGTATCTAAAAATGTATAATTTTAATTCTGAATATTATTATATAGGCATTATTGGTGTAATCTTATTTATTATTCTGGTAGCGATAATGTTTGGCACGGTAGACCGACATATGAGAACAGGGGAATTTTCTATCAGCTTCAGTCGTGCTAAATCAAGATTAAATTATAATTTTTTGACAGCTCTAAAAATGATAGCCATTATTGTGATAGTGTTTGAACTTTACAATATTATCAATGTTTCGTTTACGCTTTTGTGGGTTGCTACTTTTACAACAAAAAATTCTGCTTTTGTGTTTTCAATCATCACTTTTGTATTGACTTCATTTGCTTTGCTTGTAACATTTTCATCAATTATACTTTGGCCGCCTTTTATGCTTCATACGGGGTTGTCTTCGCTTGAAGCGTTCAAAATCGGCATTCGTCAAAATGTGGGAAACGCATTAAGAATAGGCGGAGTTTTGGTTATTCCAATTTTACCGCTTTTCGTACTTATGTTGTTAAATGGAATATTAGGTTGGGGGGGACTGGTAAGAATTTTGCTTGATGGAATTTGTCTTGCAATTTTATCCGTAATTTATATCGTATTGATGTATATTGTTTTTTACGATGTTACGGGCACGGAGCGTTTGGATCTGCAAAAAATCAATATTTGGTCAAAGAGGAAAGGAGTTTAATATGGAGTTCAAGCAGTCTACTTCAATTTTGTTTTCAAATTTAGGATTGGTTTTTAAGTTATTGCTCTATGTTTTGATTGTTACGCTGATTTTCGTATCTTTATCGTCAGCGATAATAATTCCTGTATTTAGGCAGATAACAGCCACAGAAAGTATGGATTTGCTTTTGAGCAGAACATCAGGGCATATACAGGGCTTTCTGGTTGGAGAACTAAGCATTATAAGCACATACGATTTGCTGGTGATTGATGTTAAGGCTATCGTTAACAATTTCTTATCGTCTGAGGGTACTATTGCCATTGTATGTATAGGAATGTTATTGATTTATATGTTCTACAAGTTTTTGTCAGCTTTATCCTTTATACCCACTTCGGATATTTTAAATAATTTTATGTCCTCAAATTTGCGATACGGATTTTTATCAAATTATGCCTACAATATGCGCCGTTCGCTTAAATACGCTTTATGGAAAGTGCTTATTTCCGTTCCTATAGATATAATAATAGTTGCAATACTGGGTGGAGTTTTTATAGGTTTGTGGCAGATAATTAAGTTTTTAGCCCTTCCAATTATTGTCGTGCTGGGTATAGCATTATTTTCCTTCCGTCAAGCAATATTTGCAGGCTGGATACCGCGGATATTGTTCAACCCCGAAGAAAAAACTCTTGATGCGCTTAAAAATAGTTATCGGGAAACAAAGGATACGCGAAGAAGCTTGTTTGCGGCATTTGCGATTGTTAACTTTTTTTACTGGGCGTTTATTGGTGCGTTATCAACAGCGACATTTGGAATAATGCTTATTATAACACCGACAGTTAACTATGTGATTACGCGCATTGTGGAGCTAGTCAGCTACTATAAATTAAAGCGTTTGCGTTTCTATACCGATTCAAATACAGTTGTTGATACTGTTGCGGTTGGCATGAGAGAAGAAAATCAGGAAAAACCGCCTAAAGACATTGACTAATAAAAACTTTAGACAATAAAAAAAGTGCTCTTGTGAGCACTTTTTATT
>DATESK010000082.1:0-5487 GCA_035270865.1 Clostridia bacterium
GTTTTACTTAAAAAATTACAGTATAGTTTACTTAAATTTTACAGTTCTGCAAAGTATTTGATTGTGCGTACCATTTGCGAAGTATAGCTGTTTTCATTGTCATACCAAGCAACAACTTCAACTTGCGTCGCATCAAGTTCAGGAATATAAACTGCCGCAGTTTGTGTTGCATCAAAGAGTGAACCGTAGGTGATGCCGATAACATCGCTGGATACAATTTCTTCTTCGTTGTAGCCGTATGATGCGCTGGATGCCGCTTTCATTGCCGCATTGATAGCGTCAACTGTGACATTGCCTTTGCATACTGCAATCAAGATTGTGGTTGAACCTGTAGGAACTGGAACTCTTTGCGCTGCACCGATAAGTTTGCCTTTAAGTTCGGGAATTACAAGTCCGATTGCTTTTGCTGCGCCTGTGCTGTTAGGAACGATATTGACAGCGGCTGCGCGTGCGCGGCGAAGATCGCCTTTGCGGTGCGGTCCGTCAAGTACCATTTGGTCGCCGGTGTAGGCGTGAATAGTTGTCATAATACCGTTTTGAATAGGAGCAAGTTTGTTCAAAGTGTCAGCCATTGGAGCTAGGCAGTTTGTTGTGCATGATGCCGCTGAAATAATTGTATCTTCTTTTGTCAATATGTTTTCGTTGACTGAGAAAACAACTGTCGGGAGGTCACTTCCTGCCGGAGCTGATATAACAACTTTCTTTGCGCCTGCATCAATATGCGCTTGCGCTTTGGCTTTTGAGGTGTAGAAACCTGTGCATTCCAAAACCACATCAACGCCGACTTCTTTCCAAGGAAGTTCTGCAGCATTAGCTTTTGCATAGATTTTGATTTCCTTACCGTCTACTACGATTGCGTCATCCTTTGCAACTACTTTGTCACAAAGAGCATATCTGCCTTGTGATGAATCGTACTTCAACAGGTGTGCAAGCATTTTAGGGGCTGTGAGATCGTTAATTGCAACGATTTCATATCCTGCCGCGCCGAACATTTGACGGAAAGCAAGACGACCTATTCTTCCGAAGCCATTGATAGCAACTCTAACATTTTTTGCCATTTAGTTTATCCTCCAAAAATTGTATTTCTATTTTGTGTGTACTTTGCACTTAATGTGCTTTAACTAGTTTGTTCTATCTTGAGTATTTTATAATTTTTTACAAAAATTAACAAGCGATTTAGCACAATAATTTATTTCAAGTTCTCGACATTCAAACATTCAAGCTCCGGAATGACGAAAATTCCGTTTTTACGGACAAGAACTCCGTCAAACCAAATTTCTCCGCCTCCGTATTCTTGGGTTTGAACTTGCACCAAATCCCAATGCACCGCAGATTGATTTCCGTTTGAAGCATCGTCATAGCACGCTCCGGGAGTAAAGTGAATTGAACCCGAAATTTTTTCATCGAACAAAATATCACCCATCGGATTTTTTATAAACGGATTGACGCCCAAAGCAAATTCGCCCACGAATCTCGCTCCACCGTCAGTATCAAAAATCGCATTCGCTTTTTCCGTGTGGTTTGCGGTTGCCTTGATGATTTTACCGCCTTCAAACTCCAACCGCACATCTTCAAACTTTGTGCCGTTCTCAATAGATGGAACATTATAATGAATAATTCCGTTCACGCTATTGCGGACGGGAGCGGTGTACACCTCGCCGTCTGGTATATTGCAATGCCCTGCGCACTTGATTGCTTTTATGCCTTTAATTGAAAACTGCAAATCAGTATCCTTTGCTATAATGTGCACCTTATCGGTTTTATCCATAAGCGCGACAAGCGGCGTCATCGCTTTGTCCATTTTTGCGTAATCAAGATTACAGACATCAAAATAAAAATCCTCAAAAGCCTCTGTGCTCATATCCGACAACTGGCTCATTCCTTCTGTCGGGTAGCGCAAAATTACCCATTTCGTTTTTGCCACGCGGATATTATGATGAACCATTTTAGCGTAAATACTGGAATAGGCATTCATTCTGTCGGACGGTACATCGCTAAGTTCATAACTATTCTGCCCGCCTCTAATTCCGATATAGGCTTGCATTTTGTTCATAAACGAGGCATCACGCTCAGCAAGGATATTTAGCATTTGGTCTGATGCGCCTAGCAAAACTTCCCGTTTTATGCGGTTGTCGCCTGAATATACAAAAGGCATTCCGCCCTTTTTATAAATTTCTCTAATAAGCAACATCGGGAGTGTATTTTCAATTCCAGAATAATCAATCCAAACCTTGTCGCCCTTTTGAATATTGCATGAATAATTGACTAAATTATACGCCAGTTTTTCAAGTCGTGTATCTCGTAGCATTTCCGTTCTCCTTTTGTATATTATACCCTACATATGGCTAAAATTCAATCAAGATATGGGGAAATTTTTTGTTACTTTTTCAATATTAACTTGTCATTATTTAACTATTGTTATACAATTATCCTAATAAACAATTATGGAGGGTGCAATGCCATTAGTTACAACCACAGAGATGTTCAAAAAAGCATATGAAGGCGGATACGCAATAGGCGCATTCAATGTCAATAATATGGAAATCATTCAAGGCATAGTCGAGGCGGCAAAAGAAGAAAAAGCCCCTTTGATTCTTCAAGTGTCTGCAGGCGCGCGTAAATATGCAAACCCAATCTATCTTAAAAAAATGGTGGAAGCGGCAGTTTTAGACAGCGGTCTTCCTATCTGCTTACACTTAGATCACGGCGACAGCTTCCAACTTTGCAAGGACTCGATTGACGGGGGATTTACATCAGTAATGATTGATGCCTCTCACCATTCACTTGAGGAAAATATCAAAATCACAAAAGAGGTTGTAGCCTATGCGCACGACCACGGCGTAGTTGTTGAAGCCGAACTTGGCAGACTTGCAGGAATTGAAGATGCAGTCAATGTCAGCGCAAAAGATGCAAGCTACACAAACCCAGATGATGTTCAAGAATTTGTAACAAAGACGGGTGTTGACAGCTTAGCAATCGCAATCGGAACTTCGCACGGCGCGTACAAATTCAAACCGGGAACAAAGCCTCAACTTCGCTTTGATGTTTTGGAAGAAGTGGAAAAACGCCTTCCGGGCTTCCCGATTGTTTTGCACGGTTCATCAAGCGTGCCTCAAGATTTGGTCAAAGTAATAAACAATTACGGCGGACAAATGCCCGATGCAATAGGTATTCCCGAAGAAATGCTTCGTCAAGCCGCCGCAATGGCAGTATGCAAAATCAATATTGACAGCGATTTGCGCTTAGCAGTTACCGCTGCAATTCGTGAATACTTTGCAAAAAATCCTGCGCACTTTGATCCCAGACAGTACTTAGGGCCAGCTAGAGAAGCTGTAAAACAAATAGTCAAACACAAGCTTGTAGATGTGTTAGGTTGCAACGGCAAAGCGTAATTTTGTTGCACGGAACTACTTGTTGCAATTCTGTTGTTGCGAAAGGATTTTGCTAGAATGCTAACCAAAATTTCAAATTGACATAGCTGACGAAAATTGCGACTTCAAAAAATTGCTAACAAAAACCATATTTTAACCGCAACAAAACGACCAAAACTCTAAACCTTACAGCAAACAAAGATTGCTAAAATATCAACTAAATAACAAAACGGCAGGTTTATCGTCAATTTTGGCTTAGTAAACCTGCCGTTTTGATATATTGCGCTATTTCTAAAATATAAACGGATAGTATAAAAAGAAAGTTGAATACAGCGATGCCAAGAATACCGCCACAAGCACCGCCATGACAATACTGCGCATTTTAGTTTTGTAAACAAGAAACTTGTAGCCTTCTATTTGGAAAACAACAATACAAATCAAGTATCGCCACATAGAAGCAGTTGATGAAGTTGCGCCCATCAATATACACATTATCATCAAGGTTGGCGTCAAGTACTTTTTCTTTTTTATGATTAAATAAATTGAAATAACAATAGCCAAAACACATGCGATGGCATCAGGACTCCAAATGTTTTTGATTATGTTTATGAGGAAGAATGAATTGCTTTTGCCCCAAGCGCTTTGAACATCCAAAAAAGCGAGCGGAGATAATCCCGAGAATTTAAGTATAGACATAAAAGCGAAAATGCCAAGCGGAAAGACGAACAACGAAAAGAGCATTGCAGGGGTTTTGATTATATTAAGGACTGCACTAAAAAAATCTTTTATCAAACCTTTTTGTTTTTGGTAGACAGCTTGAAAAATTCGAGCAAGAAGATAGAAGAAAAACACAATACCGTTCAATCTTGTAAAGGTCAATATAGCTCCTAAAAGCCCCGCTTTCACAAATTGTTTTTTGTCGGAATAGCGAATTATGTATATTACAAGAAGCATAAATAATGCCTCATTGTAAAGCGTAAGAAAACGCGGAATTAAGGGATGAAAAACAAAAATAATTCCAAACAATGCATAGTTTATGACTAGACCTTTGGAGCGCATATATTTCATCAAATTATAGAGAAATGCCGCCATAAACACAGTGTTTAAAATAGTCGCTATATACTCTACACCGATTTTTGAAAAAGTTAAAAACTGAACGGCTTTTACAAGGTAAGCAAAACATGGCATAAAAGCCCAGTTCGACATACCGTTGAAACCGCCCGTCTTAAAAATATCCCACTGCTCACCGACTATGCCTTCACTATTGTAGCCGAAAAGAATTATGCTCTTGTACCATTCAGCATCCAGCCTAAATATGAACTTGAAGAGATTTAAGGTAGAGCCTATTGTGAAATGCGCAATTATCTCGACAAAAAAAATAACAACAACGGACATTGCAAGGTACAACAATACAAACAGCAAATCTTTGTCTTTGTGTTTAGCCGAGTTTTCGAGAAAGCGCGCGTCATTTCTCATTACGCCACCTTTGTGATAGTCATACTTTTAATCATTAAAGTCCTATCACAGCCTAAGTATATTTTGTTTTCTTCACTGTAGTTGATTTCTAAAGCTATCATGTTATCAAAGCATTCAACATCAACCTGCTGTCCATTGTGCGCTACTTGCAGTTCTTCTCTTTGAATGTCTTCATTTATTAAATCTATTTCAACATAAATCTTCGATGCTGACAGCGGCAATCTAAAATACAGAGAGCCACTTGAGGTGGATATATATTCTAATAATCCATTGGAGATTGAATGGTAGAAATCTTTGCTTAAATACTGTAAGTTATACCGTTGAATTTCTCTTGGAATTTCTTTTTCTATAAGAAGTTCATTTTTTTTATTTTGCTCACCGTTAGGGAAATAAGCCAAAGAATTTTGCGTAAATAAAACCGTTTTAGAATACTCAATATCAAGGCCATTATTGCCAGCCCAATATTTCGTTTCGGCATTTTTGTAGTAACATGTGTAAGCGTATGAATTTTGATGTGAAAAAACAAAGTAAGCGACAACTGAATAGCAACCTATGAGCGCCAGCACTAAAGTGTAAAGAATTAGACCTTTTAAAAAATTTATTCTCTTATGTTTCATTTTTATACTCTTCTTGACGTAAG
>DATESK010000083.1:0-2673 GCA_035270865.1 Clostridia bacterium
GTATCTGACAATGTTGATGATGGAAAAAATGCCGGGCCTTTATCTAAAAATGCAGATAAACTTGTAAATATTACAACAAAAAGTTTTGAACTAAATTCAAATGGCAATAGTTCGAGTGCCAAAAGTAATGATAACCACAAAACCGACAAAACAAATAGCAATAATTCAAAAAATATAAACGGTGGTAACGGCAATGGAAAAGTCGTCGAAAACCATACGGAAAATGGCTTAAAAAAAAGTAACACAAGCGTAAATTTCAACGAGAATTCTCACTCTCAAAACGGGCGATGCGATAAGCAAATCAAAACACAAATTTATGAATCGAAAGTTGACGCTTTGGACAAAAAAGATAAAACGCAACACAAATACTCGTTGTGGAGTTTGAAAATTACAATTATAACATTTGCTCTCGCAATATTTTTCAGCTTTTTATCGGAATTGACCGCATCAACAGGAAACATAGTTGTAACTGTTTTGCTTTTGGTTTTTCTTATTTTAGGCAACATTGTTTTTGACGGTATAGGCGTTGCGGTTACCGCCTGCGCGCTGGCTCCTCTTGTTTCAATGAGTTCAAGGAAAGTTTATGGCGCGAAAACTGCTATGAACCTTGTCAAAAATGCCGAAAAAGTTTCTAATATTTGTAGCGATGTGATAGGTGACATTTTTGGTATTATATCAGGCGCGTGCTCAATAAGCATTGTTATTAGGCTTTTGACTTTATTTGAAAATCCGAACCAGCAAATTTTGACAATAGGATTGTCTAGTATTGTTGCTGCCCTGACAGTTGGCGGAAAGGCGATAGTCAAAGAAATTGCAATTAAAAATTCTAAGGATTTGGTTATGTTTGTAGCGAGAATAGCCGCAATTTTTTCAAAAGATGAGCGCAAGAATAAAAAGAAAAGGCACAAAAGCATTGAGGAAAAATAAAAGTTAATATTGTTTTATTAACATCTACTTCAAAATAATTCGACTTAACTTTTAATTAAACTCAATAAGCAAAGCGTAATATAAGACAAACCGACCAAATTGATGTAAACTACGACTTGAGAATAAATTATATGAAAATACCTTCGACAAAACAACTTAAAAAAATGGACATTGCGGAGCTTAAAGAGCTTGCGGAAGAATTACGCGCGCAAATTATTTCTGTTGTTACAGCTAACGGAGGACACCTTGCTTCAAATCTCGGTGTAGTGGAACTTGTTATAGCTATTCACTATGTTTTTGATACGCCTAGCGACAAACTGATTTTTGATGTCGGACATCAGTGCTATGCTCACAAATTGCTTACAGGGCGAGCGGATATGTTTTCTAAATTGCGTATGGCAAACGGCATTTCGGGTTTTCCAAAACAAGCGGAAAGCGAATATGACACATTTGACACGGGACACGCCAGCACCTCATTATCGCTAGCATCGGGACTTATGCGCGCTAGAAATCTTAAAGGTGAAGACTACAATATCATTTCTTTGGTTGGCGACGGCGCGTTTATGGGCGGACAAACTCTTGAAGCGCTAAACGATTTGGGAACAATTTCGGGTAAACACATATTACTTCTCAATGATAACAATATGACTATATCAAAAAGCGTCGGTTCGTTGAACCTTTGCGATGATGTGCTTTCAAACCTTTTTAACGCATACCATATAGACTTTGCGGGCAGCGTTGACGGACATAATATAGAAGAACTTATAAACTGTTTTAATAAAATTAAGGATGAAAACAAGCAATTTGCCGTGCATATATTGACCGAAAAGGGCAAAGGGTACAAAGATGCGGAAAATTCACCCGATAAGTTTCACGCTGTTTCACATTTCTCCGTAAACGAAGCGAGCGGTGAATACGCTACGGCATTCGGCGATACGCTCACCGAAATTGCGGGAGAGAACAAAAGTATTGTTGCGGTTACCGCCGCTATGACGGAAAGCGTTGGACTTCGCTGTTTTTCAAATAAATACTCCGACCGCTTATTCAATGTTGGAATTTGCGAAGCACACGCCGTTACTATGGCATCAGGACTAGCAAAAGGCGGAATGAAACCCTATGTTGCAATTTATTCTTCCTTTTTACAGCGCGGATTCGACCAAATTTTGAATGATGTATGCTTGAGCAAAAAGCCTGTTACATTTGCTATCGACCATAGCGGTTTTGTTGACGGCGATGGCGAAACGCATCAAGGATTTTATGATATTAGTTATTTAAATTTAATGCCGAATATGACTATAGTCGCGCCAAAATGCACCGAGGAATTGAAAAATGTTGTGAGGTGGTCGGCGGATTTTGCTGCACCGCTTGCAATACGCTATCCTAAAACTATACTAAATCAATTTGCAACAAATTGTAACTCTGCGGATAATTTGGTTAATTCACAACCCGAACAAATTGTCTTAGGGAAGTGGAGTAATACGGTTCCAAAAGAGAATTTAGTGATTTTAACTGCAGGCGCATTTTGCTTTAATATCGCTCTTGAGGTAAAAAAACTTTTAGCGGAAAAAGGTATAATCGTAGCTGTGCAAAATGCGTTATTCTTAAAACCGCTTGATGAAAACTATCTTTCAAGGCTAAACAAAAAAACCGTTGTTACACTCGAAGATAATGTTGCTTTAGGTGGATTTGGTTCTTCAATTTCGTTATATTTAACAAAAAAATGTTTGAATATTAAACATCTTGCGA
>DATESK010000084.1:0-2937 GCA_035270865.1 Clostridia bacterium
ACATAAAACGCTGCAAATGATGAGTTCATTATAGAAATCATAAAATACTCAGGTACGGTTTCTATCATTGAGAAAAAACTCATACTTTCTGTACTTTGAACGGTTTTCTGTTTCTGTCTGCAACGAATATATGTTGTTAAAACATTATTCCAACAAAATCCCTCTATCTAAATGGAATAGAGATTCTCAACCATTAAATCTAACTGCTCTTGAAGTTCCTGTAATTTCTCATTTGCATTCGCACTTATACCATTGAATTGGCTCTTTTTGATATTTAACGCTCTGTCAAATAACTTTCTAAAATCATTCAATTGTTGTTTATTGGGAATAATAATTGGCAGTTGTCGAGCGTCGTTTATTTGAAATGTTTGGGTATTATTTACGTATGTATCAACGTAATAACTCATAAATTTGGAGTTAATCAAGCATATAATGTAATATTCGGGAGCAAGGTCTGTAAGACCGTACAAACTCATGCTTTTTACGTCATTTATACTCTTTTGCTTTTGCCTGCATTTTAAGAAAGTAGTGTTTATATCACTCCAACACAGCCCCTCTTTAAAGTTAAACTGCGGATTTCTGACTACCGGCATACCTGCACCTTTTTTGCCGGAATTCGTCTTCAAAAACTGGACTGCAAACAAGGATTTAATAAATTCCACGTTCCCACCGTCCATTGTTTGTTTTTATAGGAAGTCGAATTTCTGTATAAGCAAGATAACGGTATAGTGTTCCGCGTGCTACTTTAATTTTCTTTGCAATATCGGGTATGCTTACGCCATTAGCCAATTTTTTAACAATGTATTCGTGTTTTGCCACACAAATTTTATTCAAGTTTGTGTTTCGCACTCCCATATTTCGCCCTATTGGTTTCCCTTCCGCCTTTAATCGTGCCAACGCCTCTTTCGTTCTCTGCGAAATAAGGTTACGCTCAATTTCGGCACTTAGACCAAACGCAAAAGCAAGCACTTTGCTTTGAATGTCGTCGCCAAGGCGGTAGTTGTCTTTGATTGTCCACACTTTGCACTCTTTATTCATGCAGATGTTTAGAATTTCCATAATCATAAACAGGTTACGACCAAGACGGGATAGTTCGGCACAAATAATGAGGTCGTCTTTTTGCACTTTTTTGAGCAATCGCCCAAGTTCTCGCTTGTTGTAGGCTTTTGTGCCGCTGATTGTTTCCTCAATCCAGCCGTCAATTTTAATGCGTTCTTTGTGGCAGAAATTGTTGATTTCAAACCGTTGGTTTTCAACAGTTTGCTTGTCGCTACTAACGCGAATGTATCCGTAAATCATAATTACCTCTTAGAAGAGATAATAGACTTAATAAAAGGCAGATCCAACAGCCATCACCACCTCAATAGAAGCCAAAATTGACCAGCTAGTGTACAAGCTCTACGGGCTTACAGATGAGGAAATAAAAGTTGTAGAAGGTAAACAAAAAATCTGATGGTGCCGATAAAATACACTTTCTAAAAGTGCTAATTCTGTAATTTTTGAGTTGTCTAAAGCTGCTTGTGATTTAAGTGATAGTACAAACAAAACAGACTGAAATCTTGAATTGTATCAAATAGATAAGTCCAATTTGCTTTTTAAGATGTTGAATGATATATTGAAGTCAAAGTTTAAGACAAAAAAGAGGTATAGCAACGAGCGAAAACAAGATTAAACTGTTTGAAAGTAAAAAAATCCGCGCTCATTGGGATGCCGATGCACAAGAGTGGTATTTTTCTGTAGTTGATGTTTGCAATGTTTTATCGGAATCTGCATCAACTGACCCAGGTGCATATTGGCGAAAATTAAAACAGCGGTTAAAAAAAGAAGGCAGCGAAGTCGTGACAAATTGTCACGGGTTGAAAATGCAAGCCGCCGACGGAAAATATCGTATTACAGATGCTTTGGATGCAAAAGGCATTTTGCGCCTAATTCAGTCAATCCCCTCTCCAAAAGCTGAACCGTTCAAAATGTGGCTCGCACAGGTTGGCAGTGAACGCCTCGATGAAATTGCAGATCCTGAAAAAGCAATTTTACGAGGGGCTGATTTTTATCGTGCAAAAGGATATACCGAAGGCTGGATAAATCAGCGGCTTCAAACCATAGAAATGCGTAAAGAACTCACCGACGAATGGAAATAAAGAGGAATCGAAAGCGAAAAAGATTACGCAATACTTACCAATGAAATGACAAAAGCTTGGAGCGGACTTTCTGTAAAAGAGTATAAAAACATAAAAGGACTAAAAAAAGAAAACCTCCGCGACAATATGACGAACATTGAACTCGTATTAAATATGCTTGCAGAAGTAACTACCACAGCGCTATCCAAAAATGAGGTACCTGAAACATTTGACGAAAACGTAAAAGTTGCCAAAAGAGGCGGCAAAGTTGCCCAAAATGCAAAGATTGATATTGAAAGCCAATTAGGTCAATCGGTAATATCGCCGCTCAACGCTAAAGATAAACTGAAATTGGAAGTTAAATCGGAAGCCAAAACAGTTCAAAAGCACTAAGTCGAGCACCAAGTCGGGTGAGCCTATAGTGTTGGGTGAGCTTGTCGAACCCAACAAACACACATTTGCTAGAATCTTATCTGCTAGTTGTCAATAATGATCCAGTTGCCAGTTTTATTACGACCCACTGCTAGCATATTAAAAAATTATTTTTGTAATAAAGTGTTCCAATCCTTAGGAAATGCGATGTGTTCTAAATTGATAGAATCTTTATATTTTTGAAAAACAGACTCAATTTTACACACAACATTTGTATTCCATTTTTTTGCATCTGGATAAAGATTTTTTACGGCTTGTATTGTACCCCATAATTTTCGCTTTGCATTTTCTGTAACTTCAATATTTGCCGGTATTGCAGGAAAAACCCTAAAATATAGTCTGCCATAATGAGCACAAATATTCCGCAAATCTGTACAACACCGTAAAT
>DATESK010000085.1:0-5709 GCA_035270865.1 Clostridia bacterium
GGTTATATTATATAATATATCTTACTTATTTATATAATTGGAGGATGAAATGAAATCAAATGCTTTATTAAAAAAACTGCCGTTCTTATTGATTATTGTGCTTGCCTTGACAGCCTGCTTTTCAATAGGGAGTATGTTTCTTGTCAATGACACCGCTTTTGCAGCGGCAGAACTTGAAGTCGGTTCGAGTGAATCAATAACAATCGCTCATATAACCGATATTCACTATTTCCCACTTGAATATAGTTATGTCTACACCAAAGATTCAAACGGAAATTATGTCGGTTATGTTGACAAAAACTCAGCAGAATTTCTTAGCTCTGCCTTTAATGACTCTACATACGGGGACACAAAACTTGTAACTGAGAGCGGAGCAATTTTGAATTCTATAATTCAAAACATTATTACATCGGCAAAGGCTAAAGCGGAGGCATATGAAGAAGCGATTTTAACAGGCGTTCAAGCAGATATTGATGCCGCGCTCATTGGACTTCACGCCGTTCCCGATTATATGGTTTTATCGGGCGACTTAACAAAGAATGCAGAACGCGTTGCGCTGATTGATGTTGCTAATGCTTTCCGCTATCTCCAAAATCAAATTCGCGCTATAAATTATACTGACGGCGTAACAATATATCCGTTTGAAAATTTTCAAATTTTTGCAACTCCTGGCAATCACGACCTTTACAACGCCTCCGCAACAGTTTATGACAATACAGTTGAAGGTATTGCAGACGGTACAGCAATAAAAACAGATACAGTAAGTACAAAGCTATTTTCAATGATTTTTGCAGGACTTGGATTTCCCGATGTTGACACATTGATTATGGATAATGTCCTTCGTGAAGTAGTATCCTACCCGAACGGCGACTTTAATAGCGGACTTACCAATCCTGAATACTGGTACGGCGATTATACGGGTGAGTATGTCTACACCACTACTGCAAAAAATCTTAAATTTTCATATTACAATTCGGCTCTTCAAAACATTCACAATGCAGACCCAACTGATTATGCAACCCTTATCGATAACTATGCGGCAATCGACAGCTCTTACAATGTTTTAAGTTATGTTGTGGAAATTTTGAACGGTGAAGAAGGTCAAGTAGGCACAGAATCTGCTGGCTACAGCATCATTATGTGTGATGCCACAGACAGAGAAATCACAGAAAAATTAGTTCCTATCGTTGCAAGCGCCAATCAAATTAAAGCTGCGGAAAATCTTTATACTTTTGATTCCACAACCGGTAATTACACAAAACTTGCAGATTATAACGTTCAAATAGTTCAAAACGCGCTTACAGCTGGAAAAGTGCTTTATTACAATGCGGGAATGAACCATCTAACTGGCGGAAAAGTTACAGAAGCATTCTTAAACTGGCTTGACAATGATGTCTTAACTGCCTCCTTGAAGTCTAATGACAGCGGTTTTGCAAATACACAGGAAACCATAATTTTCTCAGTACACCACAATGTCCTCCCCCACTTTGACAAAGAAGACGATTTGCTAAAGGATTTCACGGTTTACAACTGGGAATATGTTGCAAAGCGTTTACTCAATATGGGCGTGCGTTATACCTTAACAGGACATATGCACTCAAGCGATATTGCAAGCTACACCGATGCGGCTGGCAATGTGCTATATGATTTCCAAACAGGTTCAACGGTGAGTTTCACAGGACCTTCAAGATATGTCAGCATTGACCGCGACTATTATTTTGATGACGCAAAATATTTTGTTGCAGAAAAAGTTGATAGCCAAATTATTAAACTTGAAAGTCTCAAAGAAGTTCAGTCATCAAATATTACCACTCCTGTGGGTTGGATTGATGTAGATGTTGCTGACCTAACAACCGAAATGGCAAAGTTTGAGGCAAGATTTGCGGCAAATCCTGATTACTTTTTATATAGCTATTGCTATGATGATTTTAATGAATATTCATTTAATGAATACATTGACAGCGAAATATATGGTCGCCTGACCGAAAGAATGCTAGACCACTTCTTAAATATGAATATGATTGACGATCTAAGAGGTTCGCTTGAAACATTCTTCAACGGAACTTTCCGCACTATGCTTGCAGGTATGTTTGCAGATTATGCAGATGTGACCTATAAACTTGTGGATTCTATGATTGATCAGTTATTAGACGAAATGACATACACTTATGACGGAAAAGTTTATGCAAGTAGCGCAGAAAACACAACTCCGGGGCTTCTCCAAATGGTGCGGGCGATAGCTGACGATTTTCTCGATCTTGAATTCGGTGATGTCGGTCATACATATACTCTCCGCAAAATGGTTGTAAACATTTTAACAAATCACACAACAGGCAGAGAATTCACTAGCTATAACCAAGTTATAAACGGTGTTCTTGACCCAGAAGAAACTGACCAAACCGTCGTCGAACGCTATTATTTTGGACGCGCTCTTAGAGAACTTATTTTGGAATGCGAAAGCGGTGAATTTGTTGAAGTGTTTATCAAAGCGCTTTTAAACCCTATACTTTTAGATGACACTTCGCTATTGAAAACCTTAATCGCTTACAATTTTAATTTCACAAATATAGGTCTTAACGAAGAAGAAATAGCAAATGCGAATTCCTTGTTCTCCACGGCTATTGACGCCTTAAACGCTCTTGTTGGTCCAGATGTTCCAAAACTTACGACCGACATTGTTTCGCTTAGCAATTTCTCATTGGGCAAAATACTAGACACCGCAAAAGGATTTTTAGATTCTTTCCTTGTTTCCTTTTTAGGAGTTAGTATTGGTGATAATACTGTTATAGAATTTGCCGAAGATTTTATCAGCAAATATATGGTTGACAGCTTCTACACAGGCACGGGCGGTCTTGTAAAAGATATTGTGGTTGCGTTCTCAATTGATACAGTTCAAGACAATGCAAATCCCGATGACTTATCAATCCCCTACTTCGTGCGTTTTGCAAGAGATTACGAATACGACACCGACTATGCGATTGTTAAGGCAGCTTCCCCAACAAACGATGTCATTTACACCTATGTTCAAGGACAATGCGTTTCGGATATATCTAATCCTGCAACAACAGAAAACGGCAGACTGCCTTCAAAGATTAGCTCAAACTTTGACACAGCAGCGTCAACGACTGCTTTTGCATTTAGCTACTATACCGATGAAGATGTCTATGCAAAGTTTGAAATACTTGACGATAACAATGCGGTTGTCGCAACTGTGCAAACTTCGCCTGACGGCGCAGTAACTTACAACAAAACATTTACAGAACCAGGCAAAATTGGTTGGGAAACCCGCAATGCAAACATCACATCTAACGGTATAGTGCTCTCGCTTTGCACAACAACTATGCCCGCCTATGTTCCTCTAATTGACCTTGGAGTGCTTTGCCTAACTCACACCGAAGTAAGTTATGAAATAGACGACAACGAATATTATTATTCGGCAGGAATGAGAGACGGCGACTTGGAGCGTTCTTCACTTCATATCACAAATTATGTAGTCTACAAAAACCGCCATACTGTCAATATTACGGGACTTAGTGCAGGCACAACTTATAGATACCGCATTTACGGTACATATGAAAATAATAGCAACGGCTTAAGCGTAAATAAAGAATTTTCATTGAATGATGAATTAAACAAAAATTATTTTACATTTACAACCGCAGCCGCATCAACTGACGGAAGCTTCAACTTTTTGGCTATTGCCGACTTGCAAGCCTCTATCCGCGATAGCTATATAGAATCCAAAGCAATACTTGATAGCATTTCTAATAATAATGCTGTCAAAGATTATGACTTCATTTTGAATGCCGGCGATATGGTCGATAACGGCAAGAACTTCTATCAATGGGGTTGGGCATTAGATTCTATGGCAGAATATTTTGCTAACACTTCAATGTTCATAACCGCTGGAAATCATGAAGAAAGTTCTAATACTCTTGATAAATACTTCAACTACACTTTAGAGCAAGGCGTGAACAGCGATCAAGATACCGAGAGCGGACTTTACTATTCGTTTGATTACGGCACTCTCCATCTTGTTGTGCTTAACACAAACGATACAACCAACAAAGGTCTTGGAACCGCACAACTTAATTGGCTTAAAGCAGACCTTGCGGCGAACACTTCAAAATGGACTGTCGTTTTAATGCACAAGGGAATCTATTCAGCAGGTTCGCACTCCACCGACTTTGATATAGTCGCAATGCGTGCACAATTAACAAAAGTTTTCGCAGAAGGCGGCGTCGATGTTGTTTTATCAGGACACGACCATACCTACACCACCACTTGCATAGTTGATAAGAACGGAAATGTCGTGCAATCCGCCCTTGATGAAAACGGAAATATTGTCAACAACGATATCGGTGTTGTTTATATCACACTCGGGACATTAGGCGAAAAATTCTATAACTATGTTGACAACGAAATTGTAACTTCAAAATTTGATTCAAATAACACTATAGAAGAAACGCTTACCGGTCCCACATTTGCGTATTTCTCGTTTGACGGCGATAATTTGGTTATTACAAACTATAAGTATTCGCAAGAAACAAACAGTATTGAAAGGATTACTGCACAAAGCACAGATATTAAGATTACAAAACGATTTGGTACTGCAGGAACAGCGGTTGCAAACGCTAAAATCAATGACAGTCCGTTGGTTTTCGGACAAGATATCAAAGTAAGTTTCTTCTCACTTAGTAACTCGCTAAACATTGATATGAGCCAATTCCCTGAAGGTTCAGTCATTGAAATAAGAGATAGCAAGGGCAATGTTGTTAACGGACTTAACCTCGGCTTCTTCTCTGGAAAAGCAAGCTTTGAAATTAGAGTAATCGACTCAACTGGATACCGCGCTACGCTTGGTGTTGTAACTTTAGCAAGAGATGGGTTTACACTCTACACCACTCTCCTAATTTGCGGAATAGCAGTTATAATAGCCGCAATCGTTGTAGTGATTATATTAGTTTTGAAGAAGAAAAAATCAAACAACACACCTGACGGCGGAGATGACAAAAAGGAAATTTCACCCGAAGATGAGAAAGTTGAAAGTGCAGAAAAGACCTCGACAAAGAAGAAACTTGATTTAGATGATGTTAAACAAGAAATTACTACTGATGTTGACACTGCTGTTGAAAAGCCCGCAGATGTTGTTGAAATCAAGGGGGAAACTAAAGCAGAAGTCAAAGCAGAAGTCAAGGTAGAAACCGAAGCTGAAGAAAAAGTTGCAGGAGCAAAGAAAGAAACAGTAAAAAAAGCAACAACACCAAAGACAACCTCCGCCAAAACTACAACAAAAGCAGCAGAAACCGCAGATACAGTTACGGCAGAAACAGCAAAGCCAAAGGCTCAAACTAAGTCTACAGCGCCAAAGGCTGCTACAACTGCCAAAACTACCGAACCTAAGACTGCTAGCGAACCTAAGCCAAAGGCTGCAGTTGCAAAATCAGCGCAACCCAAAGCGACATCTGAAGGAACCGCAAAGCCAAAGACTACTGCAACCAAAGCCACAAAAGTAGATGCAGAAAAGGCTCCCGAAAAGAAAGACTAATTATTATATTTGGTAGGCTAACTCTAAATTCTATCAAAAATTAACCAAACAAAAAAACCACCCGATTGGGTGGTTTTTTTGTTTGTTAGTTTTTAGCTAATTAAATTTGTCATCAAGACAAAGTTAATTTTTTCCTAATAATTGCTTCTCTTTGTGTAACT
>DATESK010000086.1:0-3177 GCA_035270865.1 Clostridia bacterium
CATAAAAAAGCGCAACTTAAGTTGCGCTTTTGCTTTTTTAGTTCAATACTTTTCTTAATTTTTCTATTGCATTTTTTTCCAGTCTTGATACTTGCGCTTGAGAAATGTCAACAATTTTTGATATTTCAATTTGTGTTTTTCCTTGATAATATCTATGTTCCAAAACTTCCCTTTCTTTTTCAGGCAAGTATTTTAACGCCTCTGTAAGCGACAAATTTTCCATCCAGTTGTCGGCGGTGTCTTTCTCATCAGAAAGTTGGTCAAGCAACAACATACTTTCTTCACCATCGGAATAGACAGGTTCAAAGAACGAAACAGGTTCGCTAACCGCATCAAGCGCGCACGCAATTTCCGAACTGTCAATGTCAAGTTCGCTTGCAATTTCAAAGAGTGAAGGCTCGCCGTTTGTGTTGTTAGCCATAAGGTTTTCTCTAATTTTAAACGCCTTGTAGGCAACATCACGAACATTGCGTGAAACTTTAACACCGCTATGATCACGCAAAAATCTTTTGATTTCGCCTATAATCATAGGCACGGCATAGGTTGAAAAGCGAACATTTAATGAGAAATCAAAATTGTTAAGCGCCTTTAACAGTCCTACACAACCGACTTGAAACAAATCATCGCTACATTCAGTTGACCGCGAAAATCTGCCTATTATACTTAACACAAGACGCATATTCGCATACAAAAATTCTTCTCTAGCCTCTTCATCACCTTGCGAAATTCTTTTCATAAGTTCTTCACTTTGTTTTGCGGTGAGTTTTGGCAATGTTGATGTGTTTACTCCAGAAATCTCGACTTTGTGCATACTTAGTTTTCTCCTATGTAGCACACTTATCCATATTCTAGAATGAACATTATTTTAAAAAATATACAAAAAACGGAAATTTAATTACAAAAACCTATGTTTTTCCTTATGTAAATTAGTATTTTTAGTTTTTGCTTTTGGTAAAGTTACATACTTAGTTTAACTAAGTAAACGCAATAAATAATCATTTTTAGCTTCAATATTTTTATTACGGTTTAATATTTTTTTATATCAATTTACCTATTTCATCTTTTAGTTTGTCCACTATCTTTTTCTCAAGTCTTGAAATATACGATTGAGATATACCCATCATTTCCGCAATCTCCTTTTGTGTTTTTTCTTCCTCTCCGTACAATCCAAATCTCATCTGCATTATTTGCTGTTCGCGGGCAGGAAGTTTTTTGAACATTTCAAGCAACATTTCACGCTCTGTTGACGACTCTACATCCTTGTAAATTGCATCGCTGTCCGTTCCTAATATGTCGGACAGCAAGAGCATATTGCCCTCCCAATCCACATTCAGCGGTTCGTCTAGCGACACTTCGGAGCGCACCCTCACCATTTTGCGCAAATGCATTAGAATTTCATTTTCTATACACCGCGAGGCGTAGGTCGCAAGTTTTATGTTTTTAGAATTGTCGAATGAGTTTACGGCCTTTATAAGCCCGATAGTGCCCACCGAAATCAAATCCTCGATGTCGATGTTGGTATTGTCAAACCTTTTTGCTATGTAGACCACAAGGCGTAGATTATGCTCAATCAAAGTTATTCTTGCCGATTCGTCGCCCGACATAAACTTTATTACCTCAGCCGACTCCTCCTCAGCAGTAAGCGGAACAGGCAACGCCTCTCCTCCCGATATGTAATCAATCCTGTCAAGCTCCACCTTTGGCGCAATGTTGAAAAGATTTAGCAATTTAAGCAAGAATTTCATCATAGTGTCCCCCCTTGTCCGTCTATAACATCAATAAAACTTTCGTGCAATATAAGGTCGAAACCGTTATAATTCTCGTTTGCTATGGCAACAAGAAAATTTTTCACATCCACATCATTTTTGTGTACTTGAACATGCAAAGAGTCTGCATCAAGCAAAGGAAGTTCCACCGAACCGCCCACCGTTTTTACTGTTATTGTGCGGAAGCTATGTTCCAAAAATTTGTCGCCTACCCGCCTTGAGAGCACAACAACGGGTTTCCCGCTGTTCATATCGACCAACTGATTACCGCTGTCGTAAAGCGCGCCTAGTTTGATTTGTTCGCCACATAGCGCCAAAACCGCGTTGGAAATGTTTAGTTTCCGCTGTCTTGACTTCTTTAGCATCATCAACTGTCTTATAGTATAGGCAAGAATGCCAAGCGATAAAAGCACAAATGCCGTTACCCACTTTGAAGCAATATCCACACCCGTAAAACGCAGAATTACAAGCGCTGTGCCGCCAAGTGTAAAAGTAAGCACGGCAAAAATTAAGGTAGCGAATATGTAGGTTTTCAAGGATTTATATTTGGCGAATATTGCCGAAACGAGCGGCGCAAGCAAAATGTTAATTACAATTTTCAAAACATTATTTACAAGCGGATAAACAACCGCTATGGCAGTTCCGACAATAGCCGCAATCACAATCTGCAATTTGTTTGACTCAAGCCGCAATATGTATCTAGTCAAAAGTATTAGTGCAAAGTCAATGGTCAGATTGTTGAGTATTACCACCTCTATGTAAACTTCCATAGCTTGATATTAGACTTACAAAATGGAAAACTATTTCCATTCTTGTCGAATAAATTTGTAAATATATATATTTTTAAGTACTAATTTTACTTGATATATAATAAAAGCATTCCTGTAAA
The DNA here is from genome assembly GCA_035270865.1 of Clostridia bacterium. GTDB lineage: Bacteria > Bacillota > Clostridia > Christensenellales > CAG-917 > STD2-102. The sequence continues at coordinate 2,656 of DATESK010000086.1, forward strand.
CAGAAATGCTAGTTTTAACTTAATTTATTAACTTGAGCGGAATTTGATAACTACACTACTAAACAAAATTCCGTTATACGCAATGGTTATCTGTTTTCGTCATCATTACGGCGTAAACGGCGCAAAAATGCAGGTACTTCCTTTTTTCCGACTTCAATCCTTGACGGAACAACATCGGGGTGCTTTACTTCGGGTTGAACAGGTGCAATCGGCGGAGCTACCGTGTTGGCAGGTTGTGTTGCAAAAACCTCATTATATTCGCGTTGCGCTCCACGATTGGCGAACAAATTGGCGTTGTAGCCCGTATCTCTTGCAGGAGCTTTCGGCGGCGCAGGAGGAGCAGGCGGAGCGATTGGAGCTTGTTGTCTTTCATCGCGATCACGGTCTGCCGCTACCATATCGTTAAAAGCCTTAGCAACCGATTGTGTTTGATGGTTTGTCAATTTTTGACCACCAGTAGCAATTTGAACTTGATTTCTCTTGTCATAGAAACCTGTTGCTATAATAGTGATTTCAATATCC
>DATESK010000087.1:0-3474 GCA_035270865.1 Clostridia bacterium
CAGTAATATTTCAAAATATGTTCTTGTAATATCACTTAAGAGATTGTTTGCGGTATTTATGCCTTGTTATTCAAATCGTAAATATATTTCAATCCACGGAGCGCAAGCGCGCGGTCTACAATGTCAATCAGCGTATCGTCAACGGTTTCAATTAGATTAGAAAGTCCACCCGTTGCCACCACTTTCGCGTTTTCAATTCCCGCTTCTTCGCGGAACTTTTCCACAAGTCCACGAACCAGCCCCGCATAGCCGTAAACAATGCCCGACTGCATACAGTTGCGAGTGTTTGTGCCAATAACGCTCTCAGGCTTCACTAGTTCGATTCTAGGGAGTCTTGCCGCCGTGTTTACGAGGCTTTCGGTTGCCGTCTTAATTCCAGGAGCTATTGCTCCGCCCATAAAAACTCCTTCGCTGTTTATGACATTGAAGGTTGTTGCAGAACCAAAGTCCACGACTATAACAGGTCCACCGTAAAATTTGAAAGCGGCGGCGCTTTCCACGATTCTATCCGCGCCGAGGTCTTCGGGATGCTCATAGCAGAGCTTTATTCCTGCATTTGTAGTGTGGTCTACAAAAATGGGTTTGAAATCTTTCATATAATAATTACACATATGTTCGACTGTATAGTTTAAGTAAGGCGCAACAGAAGAAATAATTACTCCTGTTATATCGTCAAATTTAATATTGCGAGTGGCAAAAAGGTCAAATAATGTCATTCCGTACTCATCAGCAGTACGGGTAATTTCGGTGGACAAACGCCAGCTGCTGTCGAGTTTATCGCCTTTGTAAATTCCTATTTTAACATTCGTGTTGCCTATGTCCATTGCAAGAAGCATAATTCCCTCGCTTGAATTTTTTGAATTGTAATTATCATTAACAAAATTTGCCACTTTATTACAAAACTAAATTATAGTATAACAAACAGACTGCAATTTTTCAAGTTAAATAAGGGAACAAATAAAATATTGACAAGACATAAGTTAAATAATAATGGAATCGCTTTTTACAAAATAGGAAAATAAAATAGGAATTTAGTTATGAAGCGCGATAGTAAAGGTTATAACAAACAAAAATGAATGCCACACCAAAATCGGCAAAGATGATAGCGTGCACACAAAATCACGCGGAAATGATATAACTGTAAAAGATAAGCTAAGCGCCCAAATTAGAGCCATTATTGCAGTCGCAATATAAATTTGTTGCAGATAGAAAAAAGTCAAAATGAATACTACCGACAATATACCCATTAACAAAATAATGATGAACCGCAAACCGAAGTTTCGCTTTACGATGAGATGGGCAAGAGATACTGTTGTCAGCAGATAAACAATTGTTACGCATACTTCAAAAAACACACTTGACGGCACAAACTTTGGTTTAACGAGCAAATCGTACCAATCAACATCCATTACGAACAAATATGACGAAAACCACGCTATTATCAGCGTGTAAAAAATTGCCGCGACAAGACCTGTGAGCCATTTGTAAAATCTCATAATATTCTTAAATATTCTATTTAGTTAATGTCGCAATTATGAAACCGTGGGGCATTCTAAAAAATAATGATATAAGAACATAAGTAGATATAACTTTAGTAATTGAATAAAAATAAATTGATATAACTAATAGTAATTAACTAAAAATGAATTGATAAGCTAATAAAAATCAACTAATACTAAATCATCAAATATATGTAGTTATTTTAGCGTTTAGAACATAAATAAACCCGTCCAATTTGGACGGGCTTATCACCTGAATTTTGTTTTCGCTATGTAATCGAGTTGAAAAACTTACTTGCAGCCACAGCCACAACCACAGCAGCTTAAAATAAGCAATAGAGGAATTATGTCGCAACATCCACATCCACCACCGCATCCGTTTCCGCCGCCAAAGCCGTTACCACCACAGCAGCATAGAATAAGTATCAACCACAAGCAGTCGCAACCGCCGCCGCATCCACCATTTCCGCCGAAAAATCCGTTCATTTTTGAACCTCCTGATTTTATTTGGATTACTCCATACTTCACTTTACGCAAGGTAAAAAAAATATGTGATAAAAATATCCATAAGATTGGAATACTTGACATAGTGGTGTAAATATACTATTATTTCAAAGTGCTATTGACACAAATATATTAGTTCCCGCATAGTGCGGACGGAAGGACACATATGGCTAAACTAACAATGGATAAACTTGTTGCACTCTGCAAAAGTCGCGGTTTTATTTTTGCAGGCAGCGAAATATACGGCGGTCTTGCAAACACTTGGGACTACGGTCCGCTTGGTGTTGCCTTAAAAAACAATATAAAGGCGGCTTGGTGGAAAAAATTTGTAACCGAAAGTCCTTACAATGTTGGCGTTGACTGCGCAATTTTGATGAATCCTGCAGTTTGGCAGGCGTCAGGACATATTGGAGGCTTTTCCGATCCGCTTATGGATTGCAAGGACTGCCATTCAAGACATCGCGCCGACCAACTTATCGAGGATTATAATAATCGCAAAAATATTGAACATAGCATAGCAGGTTGGACAAACGAACAAATGGAAGCCTACATTTTAGAAAAATCCATTCCCTGTCCTGTTTGCGGAAATTCGAATTTCACGGGCGTACGCAAATTCAACCTTATGTTCAAAACATTTCAAGGCGTAACCGAGGACAGTTCCTCAACCGTCTATCTTCGACCAGAAACCGCTCAAGGTATATTTGTCAACTTCAAAAATGTACAGCGCACATCACGCAAAAAAGTGCCGTTTGGTATAGCGCAAATTGGCAAAAGCTTCCGAAACGAAATCACTCCCGGAAACTTTATCTTTAGAATACTAGAATTTGAGCAAATGGAACTTGAATTTTTCTGCAAGCCCGACACCGATCTTGAATGGTTTGCGTACTGGAAAGACTTCTGCCATAAATGGTTGCTTGATTTGGGCATAAAAAATGATAATCTAAAACTCCGCGACCACGATGCAAAGGAATTGAGTTTTTATTCCAAAGCGACAACCGACTTTGAGTTTTTGTTCCCGTTTGGCTGGGGAGAACTTTGGGGCATCGCAGACCGCACCGACTATGACTTGAACCAACACGCAAAAGCCAGCGGAAAAGATATGCAGTATATGGATCCCGTAACAAACGAAAAATTTGTGCCGTATGTTATTGAACCCTCACTTGGCGCAGACCGTGTTACACTTGCATTTTTGTGCAACGCTTACGACGAGGAGGATTTGGACGGAGAAACAAGAGTGGTGCTTCACCTGCATCACGCTCTTGCGCCTATAAAAGTTGCGGTACTTCCTTTGCAAAAACAGCTTAACGAAAAAGCGGATGAGATTTACACCGCACTGTCAAAAAAATTCCCTTGCGAATTTGACGGTTCAGGTTCAATCGGCAAACGCTACCGCCGTCAAGATGAAATCGGCACGCCTTTCTGCATAACCGTTGATTTTGACACATTAGAAGATAACACAGTTACCGTGCGT
>DATESK010000088.1:0-2363 GCA_035270865.1 Clostridia bacterium
AATCCGTTCATATCCGAAAAACTTTTGCATAAATTATCATCTGCACGCACACAAATTTGTTTTGTTCAAAGTAGCCAAATATTCAAGTATTGGGTTATTAAACAATTATCATCATTGTATTTGACAAATCGTTTATAGCTGTTGGCAAGTATTCGGTTGCTTTACTGTAACTAATATTTTTTTGGATTTAATAAACTAGGTATTGACATATAAAATATGTGAGCATAAAATGAAAGTGTATAAATATTTTTGATTAATTTTTAGTACAAATAAAAATCAGTTTTTGATAAGGAGAATTTATGAGAAACAAAAAAGTACTTTTATCATTGGTTATTGTGATGCTTTTTGCACTCAGCGCAACGCTTTTGTCGTGCAACCGCGATAACGGAGGAAACAACAACTCTAATGCTGTGACTTTTACTAAGGAAAATGTAAATGCATTTGCTCAGGCTATCGATTTCGGCGACAACTTTAAAGTTGTCAGTCAATTTGGCGACATGTCAATGGAAATGGGTTACAGCAAAAAACAAGATGGCTCTTTTATTGCTCGGATGGCGCAATCTAGTACATATGAGGGTCAACCGGCTATAATGGAAAGTTATATGGGCAAAGTGGGCGATCAGTGGTGGTTATATGAAAGAGAAGCATATGGCGAAAATGAAGTTTTTGGAAAGTCAAAGATGACGCAATATGAAGCGCTTGACGACTCGGAAATGTTTACGGAAATGTTGGAAGGACTTTCAGGTGCGTTCACGGGCCCCGAAATTGAGTATGAGCAGCAAACATCAAAAATGTATGGTGAAGAGTTTGGCACTTTTACTGTCAGTGGCAGCGGAGAAACTGTTGACGGCAATCCAACCATGCTTAAAAGTGGTGAGATTGTAGTAGATAGTGTAACGGTTAATAGTTTTACTCCTAGTTTTGGTATGTCTTACAATTTGGATAATGTTCCTATGACAAGAAAAATAGTTATAAACATTGTCGATGGTAAAGTCACTTCTTTTACGGTGAATGAAACAGTTCAACCCGAGTATGCGCCTACGAATATGCGCGCCGCAGATTTGTCTCAGACGGTATCATACACCTTTACCTATGGCGAAGTATTGCAAATGCCCGTGTGGACGGCGGAAGACGAAACAAGAACTGATGCAGCCACTATTTACATTGATGATGCTACTATAAACGGAAGCAGTTCTTTGGAAAACCAAGTTCGTGGCGACAAAATAGCATTGCCAAGTCCCGATGCAATAGTCGGCGCTGAGTTCGGGGGTTGGTATTATGATAGTGGCTACAAAAATGTTATTAATGGTGAGTTTGAAGTTGAATACTCTGGCGATTCTAGTGTTTACGCAAAATGGAATGTCGGACGCCCGACGCTTCACTTCAACGGTGGTTTTTATTATTATGATGAAATGAATTATATCAACAATGCTGCAGTATTATTGGGCGATATGTACGAATATGAGCCTCAAAAAGCGGGTTATGCTTTTGATGGCTGGTACACGGACGAAGGATTAACAAACAAAGTTTTGAACTCTGACACTACGGTTTTATCTTCTAGTATGACTTTGTACGCGAAGTGGGTTAGTTTGGTAAAACTTACTGTTAATGCAGGAGTTGATTACAGCGTACTGCCCATTTTCATTGCCCCAGGTTACTCAAATTATATCAACGAACACTCTTATGTCAGAAAGGGAAAGCATTACAGCGGTTTATATTTGGACGCAGAATGCACTCAGCAATTCTCCACAGCGCCAGGAGCTGACACTACGCTTTATGCGAAATATGTTGACACGGTCGCAATAACACTTAATATCGACGGAGTAAAAGCAAAAGCTATTTTGCCGGTTTACATCAATCTCAATTCATATTCTAATATGGGAAATATTGAGAATGCTTTGTTCAATTATTACGATGGTATTACATACGAAGAGGGCGGCGCGACTTATCAGTGTGTCGGTTGGTATACTGATGCAGCAAGAGAAAATGTATTTAATGAACTTCCCACGGCAGACATAACAATCTACCCTAAGTTCGGCATAGTTGAATAAACTCAAACAAAATCACAACATTCAATATGCAACTTAATATGTTAGATTTAATATTTTACATAAAAAAACGGCGCATTTTGCGCCGTTTTTTTGTAAAAAATTGTATTTGAATTTGTGCTTGAATATGTTCGCAATTATTATTTGCAGCAGAATATACACGTATGGTCATTTAATGTCTAAATCAAATGATAAAATATTTAGCGTTTTAGACACAATTATATAGATAAATTATTTTTTTGTGGTCAAACTGTGGTTAAAACTATATATTGTATGTATAAAAACAAAAAAACCACAACAATCTGTGGTTTTTTC
>DATESK010000089.1:0-2079 GCA_035270865.1 Clostridia bacterium
TTCCTCGGCATTTTCTCAACAGGTTTTGCCTACCTCATACAAACGCTTGCGCAAAAAAATTTCTCTGCAACCACCGTATCAATGGTCGCTTGTCTTGAAGCTGTTTTCGCCACCGCAATTTCTTTGATTTTGGGACTGGAATTTTTAACACCGCATCTTGCTGTTGGCGCAATCTACATCATCTTTTCAATTTTGCGCGCCGTGCTTCTGCCTCAAGTCTACTATGATAGATTTTTATATCTATAATCAAATCTCCTATTCACATTCATTTACTAAATTCATTTTTGTTTAAGTTCTTCACTTAAATTTAATTTAGGCTTTTATTGAAATTAAATATAAAAACTGTTAAACTAGCTATGTGGAGGAATGCTTATGTTCAAATCACCAACAGACGGAAAAATTCTAGCAAACGGCAAAATTTTGCCTTGTCTTGGTTACGGCACTTGGAAAACTCCCGATGGCGATGTTTGTGTAAACGGCGTGCGTACCGCCTTAAACCTTGGTTATAGACACATTGATACCGCGCAGGTTTATGATAATGAAAAAGGCGTGGGAGAAGGAATAAAGCAAAGCGGAGTTGACAGATGCGAAATTTTTCTCACCACAAAAGTTTGGAATACAAGTCAAGGATATGACCTCACCTTTCGCGCGTTTGATGATTCCCTAAAAAAACTTCAAACGGATTATGTTGACCTTTATCTTATCCATTGGCCCGTTGCTTTAGATTTCTGTGATGACTACCCAAAACAAATGCTTGAAACCTACCGCGCTCTTGAAAAACTTTATGCAGACGGCAAAGCAAAAGCAATCGGCGTTTGCAATTTTTTGCCTCATCACCTTAGAGTTCTGCTTGACAACTGCAATATCGCGCCTATGGTTAATCAAATAGAACTTCATATGGGTTATCATCAAAAGGAAGCTGTCGATTTCTGCAATCAAAACAATATTATTTTAGAAGCGTGGAGTCCTATTTGCAAAGGGCGGGGCTTTGAAAACGCAATACTTCAAAGAATAGCTATGGAAAAAAATAAAACACCTGCGCAAATTCTCATACGCTGGTGTTTGGAAAAGGGTTATACCCCATTGCCAAAATCCGTTACACCATCGCGCATAGAGGAAAATTTGCAAGTCTTTGATTTTAGTCTATCACCCGATGATATGACTATGCTTGACAGCGTAACCGAAGTAGGCAGATTAGGTTCTCACCCTGACGATTGCAAATTCTAGCTTGTAAAATTGTTGCACATATTTTTTATTTAAGGTTTTAACAAATTGTTGCTTTTTATCTTTGCATATGCTATATTATCAAAGGTAATGCCGGTGTGGTGGAATTGGCAGACGCGCTGGACTCAAAATCCTGTGTAGGTGACTACGTAACGGTTCAAGTCCGTTCACCGGCACCATAAAAAATGCTCCCTTAAGGGGCATTTTTTTATTTAAACAAATTGCCTATAACCCAAAATGTGAAGAAAGCGGATTTTTTCATACTTATAAGTTGAAATCGGTCTATACAATGAATCATCGGAATGGGCGGCAACCAAAATTCTATTATTATCGGTTGAAACTACAACCGAAGAATGATAAAAATCACCGTTTGTATGGCCTAGCTGCACTATGTCGCCTATTTCAACATATTTTTCTTCAACTTCCACGGCAAACGGCGCAACAGATTTGTTGTTTATTAAAAAATTGTATAAATACTGCACCCCCGTCCAGGACGGTGAGCGATTTTCCGCATTATGATAATACCACCCCATAATCGGTGTATAATTCATTACGCCACAACCTGCAAACACACATTGAGAAACAAAGTTTGAGCAATCCCCACCAATTCCGTTAAAGCTGTAATAAGCGGGATTGCGGGCAAGCGCCCAAGTTGTTGCGTATTTTTTTGCTTGTTCACGCCTATAAGGAAATTCTTTTAACATATCACCTGCCTATATGAAAATTTAGCATAGCAAATATTTAATTCATATCCTCGCCTATTCGTTAATTTTACAAACTTTAGAAAATTTAGTTGAGCAATTTGTACCTTTATTGATTATTACTCTTTTGTGAATTGTTTTATTTAATATCTAT
>DATESK010000090.1:0-2603 GCA_035270865.1 Clostridia bacterium
TGCCAATCCGATTTGATTGCCGTAGCTTGAAAAGCCTGCAAGCGCAGTTTTGGTCAATACCCGTTGCGGAAGTTTGCCTTTCAGCGTATTTTTGTGGCTTTCAAGCGGATTCCCCGCACCAGTAATTCTCATCGCTTGATAGACATAGGCGCGGCCGCTTAGTGGGTCGCGTATCGCACCGCCAAGACAAGTTGCAGCGCCGCCAAACGGTTCGATTTCGGTGGGGTGGTTATGCGTTTCATTCTTGAACATTATAAGCCATTCTTCGTGAATTCCGCCATTGTCCACTTCAACCACAACCGAACAAGCGTTAATTTCCTCGCTTTCGTCAAGGGCTTTAAGATACCCTTCTTTCTTTAACTGCTTAACCGCAATAGTCGCAATATCCATAAGGCAAGGATATTTTTCGGGACGCGTTTTGTAAAGTTCATTGAATGTGTTGCGATAAAGGTCAAGCGATTTTTGAATATGACAAATGTCGCTTTCCACCTTTACATTTTTGATTTCCGTTAAAAAAGTCGTGTGTCTGCAATGGTCGCTCCAATAGGTATCAATGACTTTAAGTTCTGTAAGCGTGGGATTGCGTTTTTCTTCAATGAAATAATCTTGTACAAACGATATATCTTCAAAATTCATTGCAAAGCCAAAACCCGCATAAAATTTTTTTAGTTTTTCTTTGTCCATATCGATGAAACCTGTCATTTCTACACACATAGCTTGCGCTTCTGTCTCCGCTCTTTTCAAAGTGGTGGGAAGCGTTATTGAACCTTCCTTGCTATCAACGGGATTTATCAAATATTTCTTTATCTGTTCAAATTGCTCTTTGCTCAGTCCGTCAAAAATGTATACTGTCGCGCACCGAACAAGAGGACGGATTCCTGCAGTAAGCAGTTGCACACATTGACTGCTGGAGTCGGCGCGTTGGTCGTACTGCCCGTCAAGGTATTCCACAACCAAAATCTGCTTGTCGGAAAACGCATCAAGGTTGTCATATGTTACATCAACGGTGGGTTCGGAAAATATGGATATACGCGCCGTGCGTAATGTTTCTTCATCCACGCCCTCAATGTCGTATCTCAAAATTCGGCGAAGGTAGCTTAAATCAATATTAAGCAAATGCCTAATGTCGGAGCGGAGTTTAACTACTGCGCTGTCAAATTGTTTTAACTTTTCAACAAAAATTCTCTTAACCATAATTCCTCTTCCGTTGATATTTAATTTTGCAACTGTACTGCTTGCCGATATGTTTTCTCAAAACCGAAAAGTGTCTCAAGCAATATTCATCTTTTAATAAAACTTTCAATACATTTTTCACTTGAAAATTATTTTATTCCTATGTCCGTTCTATATCTTGAATCGGTGAATTTTACTTTGTCTATATCTGCGTACACAATTTCTCTTGCTTTTTCGATGCTGTCGGCAACAGTTGAAAGGCACAGCACTCTGCCTCCATTTGTAACAAGTTCGCCGTTTACAATTTTAGTTCCGCTATGGAAAATTTTTATCTTTTGGGAAATCGGTTCAATGGTAATAGGATAGCCTTTTACCACATTTTGCGGATAACCACCGCTTGCGACTACCACGCAAAAGCCTGTTTTGTCTTCCCACTCTATTTCAATCTTGTCTAATGTTCCGTCAATGCAGGCGTTTATAATATCCACAAAATCGGTTTTCAAAAGTGGCAATAGGGCTTGTGTTTCGGGGTCGCCAAAGCGAGCGTTATACTCAATCACTTTGACTCCGTCCTTTGTCAGCATAAGTCCGAAGTATATCACACCGCAAAAGTTGCGGTTCTCTTTTGCAAGCGCGGATATTGTGGGCAAAATAATATTCTTTTCAGTTTCGTCCGCAATTTCTTTTGTGTAGGAAAGTGTGGGCGCAAACGCTCCCATACCGCCAGTGTTAAGTCCCTTGTCGCCGTCATATGCTTTTTTGTGGTCCTGACTTGCTGGCATACACTTTACGGTTTTGCCGTCTGTAAATGCAAGAACCGTAACTTCTTTCCCCTCTAAAAATTCTTCGATGACAACAGAATTTCCTGCCGTGCCGAACATTTTATCGAGCATAATCTGCGACAAAGCAGATAGTGCGGAACTTTTATCCTCACAAATCAAAACGCCTTTCCCAAGCGCAAGTCCGTCCGCTTTTATCACGATAGGATAGTTTGCGCCGCTTAAGTATTTTGCACCGTCTTCATAGTTTGAGAAAGTTTCATAGCGCGCTGTGGGAATATTATTGCGCTTCATAAAATCTTTTGAGAACGCCTTACTGCCCTCGATTATCGCGGCTTCTTTAGAAGGTCCAAATGCGCTGATTCCCACTTTATTCAATTCGTTAACTAGTCCTAAAGCAAGCGGATCATCGGGCGCAACAAACACCAAATCAATATTTTCTTTTTTGGAAAATTCGATTATTCCCGAAAAATCCGTTACGGAAATCGGCACGCAGTTTGCAACTTCTGAAATGCCGGCATTTCCAGGTGCGCAAAATAACTGCGTAACTTTTGGACTTAATTTAAGTTGACAGCAGATTGCGTGTTCCCTTCCTCCGCCACCTATGACTAATATCTTCATAATCACCTTAATGTTTGAAGTGGCGCACTC